>JAISRS010000086.1 GCA_031273485.1 Prevotellaceae bacterium | reverse complement strand
TTAATCCACGATTCTAAACGTATCCGGCACGATTTTTCTTTCCAGAAAATCGTCGATTATTCTTTCCGCTTCGAGTAAAGTTTCGTTGATGTCGTCGTTAAGCAGTATATAATCGAATTTTAGTGCGTGCAACATCTCTTCTTTTGCTTTACTTAGCCGTTTATCAATTGCTTCGGAAGTTTCGGACGCTCTGCGTTCTAATCGTTCCTTCAGGTCTTCGATCGAGGGCGGCAGGATAAATATCAGGAAAGCGTTTTTGAATTTTTTCTTAATATTCAAAGCGCCATAGACGTCGAGGTCAAACAGGGCGACTTTGCCCGACTGACATATCCGTTCAACTTCGGAGGTCAATGTCCCGTACATTGAGCCGTCGTAAACCTCTTCCCATTCTATAAACTCTCCGTTCAGGATCTTTTTCTGAAAATCCTCGTACGACAAAAAGTGATAACTCAAGCCATCTTTTTCATTCTCCCGCGGAGTTCTGCTGGTTGCCGATATTGAAAATTCGAGGTTATTAAACACTTCAAGTAAATGATTGATAACAGTGGTTTTGCCGGAACCCGATGGCGCAGAAATAACAATAATATTACTCATAATCTCTATTTTTTTATTTACCAAAATTACTACAATATCGTTTTGCTTTTCCGATTTTTAGTGTTTTTAACATGGAATAAATCCATATTCTTTTCTACGGTAATTATTCGTTTCATCCTTTAAAGGATTGATTGTTTTTACATAAAAACGGAAAATAAAACTGTTTCACTTCAAACTAAATTTCATAATAAACAAAGGATACTGCAAATTGTTTCTTAATAAGAGTTATATTTTTTACGGTATTTTACCCAATACGTTCACAGTGAATTACGAATTATGATACCAAAAACCGTTTTCAAAATAAGGTTATTTTTTTTGAGGCGTCCGCCGCTTGCGCGTATTTGCAATCCGTGCGTGGAACAGCAGAAAACGGACACGGTGACACGGGTTACAAACCCGCGCAAGCGAGTGGTAGGGCGCCGCTTGCGCGGATTTTCAATCCGTGCATGGCACAGCAGGAAACGATGCGGTGACACGGGTTACAAACCCGCGCCACCGAGGTATCCTATAGTTTTTGAAACCGCCGTTGTTTTCAGCCTATTTCCGCTCCATTGTCCATAAGTTCCGAGGGTTGCAGCAGGCACATTTTACCGGCGCTGTCCTTTGCCATAAGTATCATTCCCTGCGATTCTATTCCTTTTATTTTTCTTTCGGCAAGATTTATCAATACGCAAACCTGTTTGCCGGTTAAATCTTCGGGTTTATAGTATTCTGCAATTCCCGAAACTATGGTACGCTTGTCAAGACCCGTGTCGATAGTCAGTTTCAGCAGTTTATCCGTGTCGGGGACACGTTCTGCCGCAACAACCGTCACCGTTCGTATGTCCGCTTTGCCGAAATCCTCAAAAGAAACGGTTTCCTTCTGTGGAGCGATTTTGGACTTCGCGGCGGATTCCGCCCCTGCGGATTGATTGGCGGCTTTGGGAAGTTTGGCTATTTGACGTTCAATTGTTTCGTCTTCTATTTTTTCAAACAGAAGTTCGGGGGACGATAATTGATGTCCCTCTTCCATGAGATAAATCCCTCCGGCTCTTTCCCATTTGAATGTGCCGATATTGAGCATTTTCCTCAATTTTTCCGCCGTAAACGGCAAAAATGGTTCTGTGACGATGGATAAATTGGCGCATATCTGCAAAGACATATTCAGAACGGTAGCCACTCTCGACATATCTGTCTGCGCAAGTTTCCAGGGTTCGGTGTCTGTGAGGTATTTATTGCCCAGACGCGCAAAATCCATCATTTTCTTCAGCGCCTCGCGAAATTTATACGATTCCACACAACTGTCCAGATCCCTCCGCATGTGATAAACAGTGACTTCAAGCTCCCGTTCAATGTCGGTAAATTCGTTCTTTTCCGGCGTCTTACCGTCGAAATATTTTTGTGTCAGAACCATTACTCTGTTCACAAAATTGCCTAATATTGCAACAAGTTCGCTGTTGTTACGCGTCTGAAAATCCTTCCATGTGAAGTCATTATCCTTGGTTTCGGGCGCATTGGCGCACAGCACATATCTCAACACGTCTTCCTTTCCGGGCAATTCGTCGAGATATTCATGCAACCACACAGCCCAGTTGTCGGTTGTGGAGATTTTTTTACCCTCAAGATTCAGAAATTCGTTTGCAGGAACATTATCGGGCAGGATATATTGCCCGTGCGCTCTCAGCATAGCCGGAAACACAATGCAGTGAAACACGATGTTGTCTTTACCGATGAAATGCACAAGTTTCGTTTCCGGATTTGTCCAGTACGATTGCCATGTATCCGGCAGCAGTTCTCTTGTGTTTGAGATATAGCCTATCGGAGCGTCGAACCATACGTACAGCACTTTTCCGTCAGCTCCGTTAACCGGCACAGGGACGCCCCACGACAAGTCGCGGCTCACGGCGCGAGGCTGTAATCCCTCGTCAAGCCATGATTTACATTGCCCGTACACGTTTGCTTTCCATTCTTTATGACCTTTCAGAATCCAGTCTTCAAGAAAAACCTGGTATCTGTTCAGCGGTAAATACCAGTGCGAGGTTTCACGAAGCACAGGCACGCTTCCGCTGATTTCCGATTTCGGATTGATCAGTTCCATGGGACTTAGAGTGCTGCCGCAGGCTTCGCACTGGTCGCCGTAGGCATGTTCCGACCCGCATTTGGGGCAGGTTCCCACAATGTATCTGTCGGCGAGAAACTGTTTGGCTTCCTCGTCATAGTATTGTTCCGTAACCTTTTCGGTTAATCTGGCGTAGTCATAAAGTCTTCTGAAAAACTCGGAGGCTGTTTTGCGGTGAATCTCCGACGTTGTTCTGGAATAAATATCAAAGGATATTCCGAAACGTTGAAAAGCGTCTTTTATCATGTTATGATATTTATCAACCACATCCTGTGGCGATATTCCCAGGCGGCGCGCTTTGATGGTTATCGGCACTCCGTGTTCGTCGGAGCCGCTGATGAATTTCACATCGCATCCTTTCAGGCGCAGATAGCGCGCATAAATGTCCGCAGGTATGTAAACGCCCGCCAGGTGACCGATATGAACAGGTCCGTTGGCGTAGGGCAAAGCCGCGGTAACTAAATATTTTTTGTACATCATTTTATATTGAGGTTATTAATTCTTGTTCCCTTTATCAATTTGTTTTATTTCATTATTTCTTCCAAAGCGGTATCGTACATTTTCTTAAAGTCGCTGATAAATCCGAAGGAGGTATCATCCACTCTTATTTCGGATTTGGTTACATGTCCCAGCGTTGAAACGGGAACGTCGTGTTTGCTTGTAAAATCAATAAACGCCGCTTCTTTTGAGGCTGTTACCGATACCACTACTCTGCTCTGGGATTCTCCGAACAAAAACGCGTCGGTTCTGATTTCGGCGTCGGAAGTTACGTCAAAGCCAAAGTTTTCGGGCATAGCCGATTCGAGCAGGGTGACAAACAGACCGCCGTCGGAGACGTCGTGCGCGCTTTGAATTAAGTTTGACACGATTAATTCCTTAATAATTTTTTGGACGTCATATTCTTCATCCAAATCAAAGTAGGGCGCCGGCGATTCTTTTATTTTGCAGTAACTGTAGAGGTATTCCGAAGAAGCGATATCGTTGCGGGAGCGTCCGATGAGGTAAATCATATCGCCTTTTTGGCGGAACGATAATGGGGTTTGATATTTTTTATCTTTCAAAATGCCCAACATTCCTATTACGGGGGTTGGGAAAACGGCTTCGGTTTTTCCGCTTATTTCCGACTGATTATAGAAACTTACATTTCCGCCTGTTACGGGTGTTCCGAATTTGTTGCACGCCTCGCCCATTCCTTCTATTGCCTGCACAAATTGCCAGTAGGTTTCGGGATTATAGGGGTTTCCGAAGTTCAAGCAGTTTGTTATTCCGCAGGGTTCGCCTCCGGAGCAGACAACGTTACGCGCTGCTTCCGAAACTGCAATCATTGTCCCTACTTTGGGATTTGCCCTGACATATCGCGCATTGCAATCCACCGTGAGCGCCAGCGCCTTGTCCGAGCCTTTTATCGACACAAGGGCTGCGTCCGACGGGATATTCGTACTCATATTTACGGTGCGCACCATCGAATCGTACTGTTCATAAACCCATCTTTTTGAAGCTATATTGGGATGTCCGACAAGGAAAAGCGCTATGTCTTTCAGGTTTTTCGGTTCGGGAACGTTTTTTATGTTAAATTTTTCGTATTCTTTGATGTATGCCGGTTTTTTATATTCTCTGTCGTATTGTGGAGCGCCTCCGCCCAGAGCCAGGGATGAAGCCGGAACTTCGGCGACTAATTCTCCGTTGTAGCTGAACAGGAGTTTGTCTTCGTCGATAACTTCTCCTATTATGGAACATTCCAAATCCCATTTATCGAAAATAGATTCAACGATGTGTCCCTTACCTTTTTCCACAACTGCCAACATTCGTTCCTGCGATTCGGACAGGAGTATTTCCCAGGCGTCCATGTTTTTTTGACGGAGAGGTACTTTTGACAGGTCGATTTTCATTCCGCATCCGCCTCTTTCCGACATTTCGGAGGTGGAGCAGATGATGCCGGCTGCGCCCATATCCTGCATTCCTACCAGAGCGCCGCTGTCGCGCAATTCCAGGGATGCTTCCAGAAGGAGTTTTTCCATAAACGGGTCGCCTACCTGTATTGATGGAATATCTTCGGCTGAATCTTCCGTTATGTCCGCCGAGGCGAAGGTTGTGCCGTGAATCCCGTCTTTGCCTGTGAGCGAGCCTACTATATACACCGGATTACCGGCTCCTTTGGCTGTTGCCGATATTGTGCGTCCTTTTTCTACCAGTCCCACGGACATTGCGTTTACTAAGGGATTTATAGTATAACATTCGTCGAAAAACACTTCGCCTCCAACCACGGGAACGCCAAAGCAGTTGCCATAATCGCCTATGCCTTTCACGACGCCTCTCATCAGGCGTTTGTTATGTTCCCTGTCGGGATTTCCGAATCGCAGCGAGTTTAGCTGTGCGATGGGGCGCGCTCCCATTGTAAAAATGTCGCGATTGATTCCTCCCACGCCTGTGGCGGCGCCCTGGTAGGGTTCAATTGCGCAGGGGTGATTGTGCGATTCTATTTTAAAGGCACAAGCCAGTCCCTCGCCCAGGTCCACTAATCCTGCGTTTTCGCTTCCTGCCTCTGCCAATAAATGTTTTCCTGTTCGGGGCAGGGTTTTTAGCCATTTTATGGAATTTTTGTATGAAGCATGTTCTGACCACATTGCCGAATAGATGTTCAACTCTGTGAAATTCGGCATTCGACCTAAAATTTCTTTTATACTATCTAATTCTTCCGGTAAAATACCGAGTTCTTTAGCTGTTTCGTAATTGACTTCTTGCATATTATACTATATTTAGACGTGCAAAGATAGGGATTTTTATAATAAAACTCATTTATTTTAATATTTTAATGCCGGAAAACTTTATATCTCGTTGTGAATTATGAATTATGGATTGTGAATTGTGAATTGTACTTTCTGTTTTCTAACTTATTAAAAGACGCAAATTTTAAAGATTCGCGCAGATAAATGAAAAGTTATGGATTAAAAACAGGAGATGAGTATTTTAAAATGTTTTTTGCCTAATCCTGCGTGCAGGTTTGCCGTTTTACACATTTTTTGCCTAATCTAACGCGTAGTTTTGCCGTTTTACGCATTTTTTGCCTAATCTAACGCGTAGTTTTGCCGTTTTACGCGTTTTTTGCCAAATCTAACGCGTAGTTTTACCGTTTTACGCATTTTTTGCCTAATCTAACGCGTAATTTTACCGGTTTACGCGTTTTTTGCCAAATCTAACGCGTAGTTTTGCCGTTTTATGCGTTTTTTGCCTCAAGGTACCGGAGTATTTTATCGGTTTAATGTTTTTAATCTCCGGTACCATGGGCAATTTGATATTTTTGTTTAGCTTGGAGGTTGAATCTGTGGTTCGTCCTCGCTGCTTTTTTTGTTTTTACGGCGGGTTATGCGAGCTTTTATCTGTTGGTTGTAGTAACTTCCCAACTGACTAAGTTCCGCTATTAACCGCTGCCAGTCGGCGTCTTCGCTCTCCGTCGCCCAGTATTCTATGCCTTCGTATAAAGCGACTATAGCTTTGCCGCAATCCGCACGTATTGCTTTACTGTCCACATGTTCAACTTCGCTAAAATCTTTGTTGCGCTGTTGCCACAGTTCGTCGAAATGTTTATTTGCCTCTTTCATGGCATTGTAAACGGGCGTTAGCGCCAAAGCATCCAGAGCCTCCAACATGCCCGGAGTGCGTTCCACATCTTTTGTAAGGTTGTAGATGCGTTGTGTTTCTGCGATATTTCTATCGTAGGCAATATCGCGTCCGTGTTTGTCGAACAGGGCGGTAAGTAGTTCCGAAGCATTTTCGTAACCCGGAACAACCACGCGGGCATAATTTCGCTCGGTTCGGATTATGGTATTTACGAAAGCATCGCGAGCGCGTTCCTCCTCGTCAAGAACTTTGGCTTCCTGCCAGCTGCGTTCCTGCACTTCTATTTTGTCCAAAGCGGGTAAAAAACCTTTCACCGCCTCAAAACGGTTACCCAAATGCTGTTTTACGCAAGAGTATTTGTCGATAATAGCGACAAGATGCGGAATAGCTCTTGTAAATTCCGTATTTCTTAAATACCAATGTTTAAGTTTTTCTATTTTTTCCATGTCTTTTTAATTTATTTAATTATTAATTAGATTATTTATTATTATTTATTTAATGCGCTACTACAATCTTTTTTACTACAGGTTCATTGACGCCGTCGGAGATATTCAGTATATAAACGCCATTGGGTAAGCCGGAGACATCAATCGTGGTTTTGCCGCTTTGCACGGTAGTCCGGCGAACCCGACTGCCGAGAATAGTATAAAGACTGACATCAAAAACGGATGTTTTGGCTACGGCTCCGGATATCGCCCTGCCGGAAGAAACGGTGTCGCTAATGACCGCTGTATTTTCTTCTATTTCGATGTTCAATATATCGGAAACAGGATTGGGATAGGCGGAGGCGGCGAGATAAGAGTATCCACCCCAATTCTCTTCTACGTTTATAATTCTAGATACGTATGGACTGTAACCACATGCTCCAATCCATCTCATCCGCAAAGTGTAGATGCCTGCAGTACCAAAACTGATAAGAGGACTTGATCCAACATGTATTGATATGTAACCGTCAGGACGATCTAATTCCCAGAAAACGTCCTCGGAGTCATCGACACCCCTGGCAAAAAACTGATATGTATTTCCTGCTACGACAGAACTTACCGTACAATGACAAGATATGCCGCGTGGTAAACTTATACTTCCTGCTTTGGTACCTATATCGAAACTGTGACTTGCCAATTCTGTTCCTCCTTGCTTTATACTTACCCAGCCTGTGCCTGTAGTACTTGAGGTAGTGAATGTCGCCGTATTTCCGGAACTCGAAACTAATGTGAGATTGCTGCTTTTTCCCCATGTGAAATTAGCCGGAGCATTGGTAGCGGTAAAAGTTGCATTGGTATTTGGACAAATTGAGGAGGGACCGGAAATGACATATTGATATTGATTTCCAATACCAACAGCATACCATGCATTTGTGACAGCAGGAATCTCAATCGACGATGCTCCATATAAATCTGTAGCTGCTGCAATTGTATATGCTCTGGCATTATTGAAATTGGTTCCTGATGTCATATAAACACTTTCTGCCCGGTACACTATCTTTGCCGCCTTATCAATCCCTATACCTGTTACATTATAAGCATTTCCAATATCATTTGTGCCGCTTCCGCCAACAGACAATAGATAAAACCAATAATTCATTACGCCACTGTTTGTATGTACACCGCCATTGTCCGAGCCGGAAGTCGTATTGACCCAATAAGTTCCCTGATATGTATCAGGGTCAGAGTATGTATTAGGATTTGACATACTGCGTATAGGAGTACCAATATCTTCTCCCAGAAGCCATGTTTGCTTACCTGTAGTTGCCCAATTTTCTATACAAGCGCCCCAAATATCGCTTAGACTTTCATTGATAGCTCCGGATTCACCTTGATATGTAAGATTCGCCGTATATTGACAAACACCATGTCCAATCTCGTGGGCAATAACATCTAATGACGTTAAAATGTCAAAATACGAACCTCCGTCACCATATATCATATAATGATATTGTTGATCCCATCCTGCATTTTCGTAATTCGTCCCATAATGAACATAGTTTCTAATAATACTATTGCTATTGTCATAGCTGTTTCGACCGTGAATATTTTTAAAATAGTCATAAGTCATCATTGCTCCCCAGTGAGCATCTAAAGCGCCGTCGTCTTTATTTGCATTATGAAATTCAGCTGCTGTCCAATTATTATTATTATCGGTAAAATCAATCGTGCTTGAAATTGAAGTAGAATGATTTAGGTTATATGTTTCTATTCCATTTCCTCGACTATAATCCCTTAATCGATACACTGACCCATTCTGCTGAGTTGATATAGTACATGTACCACTATACCGAGTTGCGGCTGTTCCATCTACATTTATAAGAATTGGAATAACAGCTAAGACATGTCCGGTTTGCGCATCAACATAAATATAATCGTGCCTTACAGGTTCTGTTGCATAAATATCAATTTTATATGCAACATGCAACATTGTATCGTGCAAATTCATACTATTTTGGCAAATAACAATCTCGGCATTAGGATAAAAAGAAGCCGATTTGTCATTTTTAATACTTTTCAACCAATTGTTTGCCGCCTCATCTTCCCACATATATTTCTTGGCGCCGATATAATCTTTTGCTTTCTGTATGGCATCCGTTTTCGAAAGAATAATTGAAACATCAATATTTTGTTGATTAATGTATTCTCCATTGATAGAAACCAAAGAATCGTTCAAATAATGCGCACGAATATCCGAATGCTCAATTTTTAACCCTTTATAATATTGAGCATAACGTTCATGTTTATAACCTAAGTCGTCGTGTTCTATAGTTTCATCTTTTGCACCTTTAATTATCTGGGTTCTGAACTCATAATCATTTGAAAGTTTAAATTGAGTTTGAAGTATTTCTTTAGTCTTATTATCATTTAAAGAAAATTTCGATTTGTCAATTCTCAAATCCGATGATTTTACAATATCTTGAGCATAAGAATAAACCGTTTGACACAATAATGTCAGCATAAATATGCTGAATAATACTAATCTCTGTTTCATAATTATATAAATTTATTTTATTTCAAAAATAAGTTTTTTGTTTTCAAAATCCACCTCAAACTCAGAGCAACTTTTTCCTGCCAATCCATACATTGTGCATAACAATTTTCCTTCACAATTCATAAGATCACAGCCAAAATCAGGACACGTTACGCATCTTTCCAATAAAAAGCCCGTACCATCTTTGAACGTACACCGGTATATTCTGGCATGCGGTTTATTGCCGGCATCGGCATCTTTTTGAAATCCATCGATAATTTCTTTCAACCAAGGCAGTTCTGTCAATGGATCGTCGACATTGCACACTTTTTCTTTGTTGCTGTCTTCCT
>JAISRS010000012.1 GCA_031273485.1 Prevotellaceae bacterium | reverse complement strand
GGCAGCTGTTAAACTCCTCAAAGAACAATGGGAACAAGCCTGACAGTTACTTTTTCATAAATTTTAAAAATTTAATATGCAAAGGACACAAAGAGATTTTTCTTTTTGTGTCTTTTCTTTGGGTGTGCCATGCATGATAATTAACTTGGTGGTGCAAGTCCACTATGGGGGTCGGTAGTAGCCAACCATTAGCTCAAGGCAAGGGTGTCCATAGCGATGTGGAATCTGAAGGAAGCCGGCGGCAAGTCCCGAACCGAGGCACACGAACAACATCAGGCATATCCGGTTGGACGAGTTTGCCCAACAAAACGAAATCCCATTACTGCCCGGAAACCGGAGTGTAAATGTTGCAGTTACATGGGATGAAGGTTAAAAGTCTTACCACATTCATTCGCCTTTCACGTTTGAGTTCGACGAAAATCAGCGCGGAAAAACCATTTATTTTTGCCTGTGCTGGGAAAATACGCGCGGGAAAAAAGGTCCCTGTAGCGGAATAGTTTCGGCTATTGTACCGTAATGAAATCTCCGAACGCCATACCGTCTTAAAAGCAGGCAGATGAGGCGGATTATAAGGGTTTTCGCAGATATTTATCTGCGAAAACCGGTTAAATTCGCCTCATCTGCCTGCCGAATTACTTTTAAGACAGCCCTGTCGGGTTTTGGACAGGGCTTTGAAGTCTTTTTAATTGAGAGAATATGCAAGTCCGTTGTTTTTGACAAATTTCAGTATATCCTGACTGATTTCTATCCTGTATTTACGGGAAAACAAATCAATAGAAATATTTTGTTCTTTATCTATAAATCTGATTCTTAACTCGATTTTTCCGGAACTTTTTTTCACTACGTTTTCTATTTCTTCCTGAAAATCCGACGACACATCATTCACAGGAATATTGATTGTGAAATATTTCAAATCATCCTTTGCATTTCCGAGCAAAGTGATATTTTTTATTTTCACTTCCAGCTCGCCGGTACTTCCTTTTCCATAATTGAATCTATCCTGTATGGTGGCTTTAATTAATAGAAACTGACCTGTTTGCAGGAATTTCATAAAACTTTCAAAATCCTTGCCGAACAACCGAAAATCATAAGTTCCCGAATAGTCTTCAAGAGTAAACATCCCGTAAGGTTTTCCGTTTTTGCTGATTTCGTCCTTAGCGCTGCTCACAAGTCCTCCCAGGCTGACATTGCGTCCTTTCAATGCTCCCAGGTCGTTTAAGTCGGATACCGAATTTGTGACCAAATGTTCCATTTCAAACTTATAATCGTCCAACGGATGGGACGACAGAAACATTCCGATCAATTCTTTCTCTTTATTCAAAATATCAAGACGCGACCAGGGTGCAACTGCGGGGATTTCCGGCTTTGCTATCTCAATCGCATTGGCTCCGCTGAACAGAGAATTGGTTTTCATCAGTTTATCGTTCTGCGCTTTGCCTCCGTACCTTATTAATATGTCAAGCACAGATTCGCCTTTGGCGTTGGACGACAATAGTTGTTCACGCTTAATGTTGAGATTGTCAAAAGCGCCCGCCATTGCAAGCGATTCTATATTTTTCTTGTTTACCGATGTAAGATTTAATCGTTCCACAAAATCGTATATATCTTTAAATGTACCGTTTGCGGTGCGTTCCGCAATAATATTTTCGACGGCTGCCGCCCCAACGTTTTTAATTGCCGCCAACCCGAACCTTATATCGCCTTTTGCATTAACCGTGAATTTATGATAACTTTCATTGACGTCGGGACCCAAAACGTTGATACCCATTCGGCGACATTCGTCCATGAATTTGGTGATTTCCGAGAGATTCGACAAGTTGCGGCTAAGCACAGCCGCCATATATTCGGCAGGATAGTGCGCTTTGAGATACGCTGTCCGGTATGCCACAAAGGCATAACAGGTTGCGTGTGACTTGTTAAATGCGTATTCTGCAAAAGATTCCCAGTCTGCCCATATTTTTTGCAGTTTTGCCTCGTCATGACCGTTGGCTTTGCCTCCGGTGATGAATTTCTCTTTCATTTTTATCATCACGGCTATTTGCTTTTTACCCATTGCTTTACGCAGGGAATCAGCCTCGCCTTTTGTGAAATTTGCCAATGATTGCGACAAAAGCATCACCTGTTCCTGATATATGGTTATGCCGTAGGTATCTTCCAGATATTCCGACTGTTTGGGAATGTCGTACGTTATGACTTTCTGTCCGTGTTTTCGGTCAATAAAGTCGGGGATATAGTCCATTGGACCCGGACGATAGAGGGCATTCATGGCGATAATGTCTTCAAACTTATTAGGTTTTAAGCGTTTCAGCCATTTGCGCATTCCGTCCGATTCAAACTGAAATGTTCCTACCGTTTCGCCTTTACTGTAGAGTTCGTATGTTTTTTCATCTTCAAAAGATATTTGATTTATGTCAATATCAATTCCATGACGCAATTTTATATTTTCCAGAGCGTCTGTGATTATGGACAGTGTTTTCAGACCGAGGAAGTCCATTTTCAACAAACCAATGTCTTCTACTTCGGTGCCTTCGTACTGTGTAACAAGTATATCTTCGTTCGATTCCTTGTCTTTGGCGATACTTAGAGGGACATAATTTGTCAGGTCGTCGCGACCGATAATGATTCCGCAGGCGTGAACTCCGGTATTTCGCACCGAACCTTCCAAAATCTGGGCGTATTTCAGCACGCCCGATATTTCTTCATTTCCCGAATAGCGGGCTTCTTTTAATTCGGGTACAAATTGGAAGCAATTTTTCAGATTGACCTGTATTTTTTCATCTCCGCTATTGAATTTGTCGGGTACGAGTTTGGTCAGCCAGTCGGCTTCCGATAATGGAAGTTCCTGAACTCGTGCCACATCTTTTATTGCCGATTTGGCTGCCATAGTGCCGAAGGTGATAATGTGCGCTACTTTTTCCTTGCCGTATTTTTGTTCGACATATTTCAGCACTTTTGCACGACCGTCGTCGTCAAAATCAATATCAATATCGGGCATGGAAATACGGTCGGGGTTCAGGAAACGTTCAAAAAGCAGATTGTATTTTATTGGGTCAATGTCTGTTATTTCCAAGCAATATGCCACAGCCGACCCTGCCGCCGAGCCTCTGCCGGGTCCCACGGCTACTTTCATTTTCTTTGCCTCGGCTATGAAATCCTGAACAATGAGAAAATATCCGGGAAACCCCATGCCTTTTATGGTAGCAAGTTCAAAATCTATGCGTTCGCTGATGGTTTCGGTTACTTCACCGTAACGTTTTTTTGCGCCTTCGTAGGTGAGATATCTGAGATAATCGTCGTCGTTTTCAAACTCTTCGGGTATGGGAAACAGTGGCATTATCGCCTGACTGCTAATGGAATACTGTTCCACTTTTTCCACTATTTCCATAGTGTTGGTTAAGGATTCGGGGACATCGGCAAACAAAGCCGCCATTTCGGACTGGGTTTTCATCCATTCCTGTTTGGTGTACCTCATTCTGTCCGTATCATCGAGTTTTGCGCCGGTATTTATGCAGATAAGCCTGTCGTGAGCATCGGCATCTTCCTGACGCACAAAGTGTACATCATTAGTTGCAATTACCTTTATCCCCAATTTTTTCGACAGTTCTAAAATGCCATTATTGGAAATAATTTGTTGTTCATATACTCTTGATGTATAGGGGTCTGTTGTTTCATGGCGTTGTATTTCCAGATAGAAATCTTCGCCGAAATGTTCTTTAAATTCCAATGCAACACGCTCGGCTTCATCCATATTGCCGTTGCGTATCAGTTTGGGGATTTCGCCTCCTATACATGCCGAAGACACTATTAATCCTTCTTTATATTTAAACAGGATTTCTTTGTCGATTCTGGGGCGGCTGTAGAATCCGTCGATAAATCCCAATGAGATGAGTTTTACGAGATTATGGTATCCTGTTTTATTTTTTGCCAGCAGAATCAAGTGGCGTCCGCTCTGGTCATCCTTGCCGTTTTTGTCGAATCTGCTGTTGCGCGCCACATAAGCCTCGCAGCCTATGATTGGTTTGATTTCGGCTTTTTTTGCTTCTTTCAGAAATTCTTTAACTCCATACATATTTCCGTGGTCGGTGATGGCTAAAGCAACCTGACCGTCTTCTTTGGCTTTTGCAAATAATTCGCTTATTGCCGAAGCGCCGTCAAGCACGGAATATTGTGTATGTACGTGTAAATGAGTAAATGTTGCCATTTTTAATGAGACAGTTTTAATCTTCGGATTTTAAATAAATATCGGCTTGCTCCGCAAAAATATCCTGCGTAGCAAGCTCGATATCAAATATCAAGACAATCAGGAAATATACTTTTTATATGCGTCGGCATCCATTAAATCTGCAATTTCTGCCGGATTGGCGATTTTTATTTTAATCATCCAGCCATTTCCGTAAGGGTCTGTATTTACGAGTTCCGGAGTTGCGTCAATAGCTTGATTTACTTCGATAATCTCGCCCGAAACGGGCATAAATACGTCAGCCACTGTTTTAACGGCTTCAACGACTCCAAATACTTCTTTGCGACTAAGTGTTTCGCCTTCGGTTTTAATATCTACGAAAACAATATCGCCTAATTGACTTTGAGCATGGTCTGTGATTCCGACGGTTGCAATATCTCCGTCTATTTTAACCCATTCATGCTCGCTTGAATACTTTAGTTCGGGAAGAACATTCATAATTTATACTTAAAAAATTTAGAAAATAATTTACCAATTTTTCTCAGGCTGATTCTTTTTTGCTTTTTCTACTTTTAGCTGTTGAACCTTTTCCTGAGTCTTTTTTTCGTTTGCTTCAACGGAATTTAATATGTATTCAGCCTCATCTTTCGACATTTTCGGCTGATTGTTTTGCTTTGGATTTTGACCGTTCTTCGGATCCTGATTTTTGTCATCTTCCTTATCTTGACCGTCTTTATCCTGTTTATCTTCTTTGTCCTGTTTATCTTTATCCTTTTGATCCTCTTTGTCCTTTTGATCCTCTTTGTCCTGTTGATCTTTATCTTTTTGATCCTCTTTATCCTGTTGATCTTTATCCTGTTGATCTTGCTTGTTCTGATCCTGTTTATCCTTATTGTCTTTGTCTTGATTATCCTTATTATCCTTATTTTGATTTTGTTGTTGTTGCAATTTCTTTTTTGCATAAGCTAAATTTGATTTAGCTTCCATATCCGAAGGATTTTTTCGCAAAGATTCTTTATATGATTCTATTGCTTTTTCGTAATCTTCCTGTTTCAGGTGAGAATTTCCGATGTTATAGTTTGCATCGGGGTCTTTTGGTAACTGACGATAGGATTCGATTGCGTCTTCAAGTTTATTTTGCCTAAACAGGCTGTTTCCCAAATTAAAACGTGCAATCGCCGATCTTGAATTTTCGTCTAAAGCATCTTTATAAAAAATCTCTGCCGAGGAATAAACGGAATCGTTATAATTTTTGTTTCCCTGTTCCACAATTTTTTGGACGGCGATATTATCCGTTTGTTGCGAATAGCCGTTAAATGTCGCTGCACAGCACAATAACACAAAAGCAGTCTTAAATGTTTTCATAACCATACAAATAACTATTTTATAATATTAAATATTCTTTTCCATCTTATATTTAAAGGGAACCCTCTGTCTTTGTCCGAAGAAAACCATATAAAAGAGGGTTTTCCCACCACGTGGTCTTCGGGAACAAATCCCCATGAACGTGAATCGTATGACCCGTGCCTGTTATCGCCCATCATAAAGAAATAGTCCATTTTAAATGTATAATCGGACGTTAATTGTCCGTTTATATATATTTTACCGTCTTTTTGTTCCAAAGAATTGTGTTCATACGCCGTTATAATGCGTTGATATATACACAAATTTGTTGTATCCAGCTTAACGGTTTCGCCTTTTCGGGGAATCCAAAGCGGTCCGTAATTATCTATTGTCCACGGATAATGCTGCGAAAACGGGAAACAACCCTGATCGGCTTCGGTGTATTCGTTTTTATTTATGGAAACAACCGACGAGAGTTTTTTCAACTGTTCATGCGCTTTATGTGTGAGTACCAGATTGGAATATCCTCTGCTTATGTCCTCGGAGGATAATCCGAGTTGCGACAGGGTTTTGGACGTTAGCTGGTCTTTCAAAATCACATTATAGGAATATTCCTGACCGGGGAACTTCTCTGCCGGTTCGCCGTTTATAAATAGTTGTCCGTGCCTCACTTCCAGCGTATCGCCGGGTATTGCCACGCAGCGTTTCACATAATTATCTTTTTTGTCCACCGGACGTGACACAAGTTCGTAGTTATTTAATTGCAGCCAATTGGAAAATTGAGCTGTTCCGAGTTCTCTTTTTGCCTGATAATAGTCAATGATTTCGGGATGGTTTTTAACGATTGTATCTCCGTTGGGGAAATTAAATACAACCACATCGTTACGTTCGATTTTTCCAAATCCCGCAAGTCTTTTATATGGCGTCTGAATAATCTTTGAATAAGATTCCATCGAATTGCCGAACAGGGCGAATTGATTATGTATTAACGGTATCGACAGGGGTGTGTTGGGAATTTTAGGTCCGTAAGCTACTTTACTCACAAACAAATAATCGCCTACCAATAAGGATTTTTCCATCGAGGAACTTGGAATAACGTAGGCTTCTATAAAAAACGTGCGTACAAGAGTTGCCACTATAAGGGCAAATATGAGAGCGTCAAGCCATTCTAACCATGTATTTCGTTTTTCGCCTGCTTTATAATGTTTTTTCCAAAAAGCCCATTTCACCCATTTGGTAAAGTATAAATCAAACACCACTATCAGACCGATAAACCATACGGGACTGCGTAACCATATCACAAACAGAATATAAAAAACTGCAACTATTCCGAATGCAATTTTTGTCTTTTTGGGGGCGTTAAGTACCGCCTGCTTTGGATTTTGTTTCGACATACAATAATTTTAATTTTCGGGCAAAGGTATATAAATTATTTTAATTATGAATTATGAATTATGAATTATGAATTATGAATTATGAATTATGAATTGACTAAATCTTTTTTTGAGATGCTATGGATGGAGATGACGACTATGTTCCTTCTGTTCTGTGTAGCGATAGCCCGAAGGGAACGTAGTTGTCACCTTCTACCATAGCACCTCAAAAAAAGATTTAGTCTTTCACATCCTTATTTTCGTTTTCCGGAAAAGATACTACCTTTGTCCGAAAAATAAATTCGTAAAAAAATAGAATATGCCGCTTCCGATTAATATAAGTAAACTGCTCAAAGGCAGAGTAATTGAATGGGACAGACTGGAATTTAAAAAAGGATGGAATCCGGAAGAAGTTATCCGGACGATTTGCGCTTTTGCCAACGATATCAACAATTGGGGCGGCGGCTATATTATTATAGGCGTTGAGGAGATTGAAGGTAAGCCCGTTTTTCCACCTGCCGGTTTACAGGATAACCAAATTGACCGGATACAAAAAGAGTTGGTGGAACTTTGCTACAGGATGGAACCGCATTATACTCCGGTAACAGAACCGGTGTTTTATGAAGACAGGTTGATTTTCATTCTGTGGGTTCCGGGTGGAGATATTCGTCCTTACAAAGCGCCGCAAACTTTGGGCGAAAAAGCGCAAAAAAGGGTATATGTCCGGCAAGGTTCCGTAACCAAACCCGCAAGCAAAGAGGAAGAACGCTTTTTGAATACCATTTCGATTGCTCTTCCTTTCGACGACCGGATTAATCACGAGGCAAGCATCCACGATTTGGACAAAGACCTGATGGTTGAATTTCTATACAGTGTCGATAGCGAACTTTATAAAGAGGCTTCCGACATCGGAAAAGAAGAGTTGGCGCTCAGGATGCAACTCCTGAGAGGTCCCAAAGAATATCTTCGACCGGTTAATGCCGCTCTGCTTTTCTTTAATCCCGAACCGCATAAATTCTTCCGCGGCGCTATCTCCGAAATTGTTTTGTATAAAGACTATGACGGAATCACATTTACGGAAAAAACTTTCAGAGGTTCGCTTTTCAAACAAATAAGGAATGTATTACAATATCTGCAAGGTGTTGTTTTAGCCGAAAAAGTCATCAAAATTCCGGGACATGCCGAAGCCCTTCGGATTTGGAATTATCCTTACGAAGCGGTGGAAGAAATAGTAGTCAATGCCTTCTATCACCGTTCGTATGAGAATGTAAGTCCGATTGAAATCAGTGTTTATCCCGACAGGATGGTCGTTCTTTCTTTCCCCGGTCCCCTGCCGCCGGTGGACAGGGAAATGCTGAAAAGGAAAAAAATCATTTCCCGCGAATATCGTAATCGCCGTATCGGGGATTTCCTGAAGGAACTGGATTTGACCGAAGGCAGGGGAACCGGATTCCCGATGATTTATCGCCGAATGGCGCAAAACGGTTCGCCTGAACCCGTATTTGAAACGGATAATATTCATACGCATTTCTTGGCTGTCCTGCCGGTGCATCCCGAATTTCTAAAGGCAGAAGAATGAATGATGAAAGAAACTGCGTGGGAATTTTGACGCAAAGGACGTACAGTGTGTCGCAAAGAAAACGCTTTCTTTTTGCTCCTTCTTCCTTAAACAGAGATTACATATCAACCTAATTTGCTGATTTTGTCGAGCGTTTCCATATCCACTAATTTGATTTTCCATCCGTCTAACGAAACTATTTTTTCCACACAAAATGCCGAAAGTGTTCTGATTGCATTTGCGGTAGTCATGTTCGACAAGTTTGCCAAATCTTCTCTGGATATATGTACTTTTAATGTTTGCAAATCGTCTTCAAATCCGTAAGTATCACTCAAAAACAGCAGAGCTTCAGCGAGTCGTCCCCTGATATGTTTTTGTGTTAATGTTATTGTTTTTGCGTGTACAAAACTAAGCTCTCTTGCAAGTAATTTCATCATATCAAACATGATATGTGAATTTTTTTTCAGGATATAAAATATGGCTTTTTTTTCGATTTTACATATCACGGAATCCTGAATTGTCTGTGCGGAAACATTGTAACTGTCTTCACCCAGCAAAGCCCTGTATCCAAGCACTTCAACCGATTTTACCATACGGGCGATCCAGTCTCTTCCTGCAAGTCCTTCCTTAAAAATTTTTACTTGTCCGCTGATAAGGCAAATCAAATGTTCGGGAGTTTCGCCTTCTTTAAAAACCATTTTCCCTCTTGGGAAAAACACACACGAACAATTTTCCGCAATTAGTGTTTTTTCTTTTGGGGTAAGGTGTTTTAACATTACAAATACGGCTTCAAGACATTTCTCAATATCAATTTTATTTTTAGTTCTCATTTTTTAACTCTATAGTTTTCAGCTCATAAGACTTTTCAAAAAAGTGTAGGATGATCTTCCTCTATTTTTTGAAGTATTGTTGTAATTATTGATTCTCTAAAAAATTTCGATTTATTTCTAATTTTATATTTATTAATAAAATGTTCAACAACTTTAAATTCTTTTTCATTAAACATTAAAGATGTTTTATGTCGTCTTTTTGACTTGGTCTTGGAATTTTTTTCATCCATAATTTCTTTTTACCAAAGTTTCGAATTTTGGCGCAAATATATTAATATTTATCAAATAATGCCTAAAAAACTTGAGTTTGCTCAACTGAAAACAGAATATTTTATCACGAATCTTTAATTTAACTTATTGATTTTATGCAATAAACTATAAAATGTATTTTACGAATAAAAGTTGTAAAATTTTCCACAAAACAAGTTATTTTCTCGCTTTTTAAATGCTTTTAATCATAAAAAACGCGTTTATGAACTATAATCTATCCGTTGATTTTAGTTTTCAGCGCAAAAAATCCACAGGATTTTAAATTCGTGTAATTAGTGGATAAAAAAATTTGTGGAAATTCGGGCTAAATCTTTTTTGAGGCGCTATGGTAGAGACGCAATGCATTGCGTCTCTACATCTACCAATGACATCTGCGCTTGCCGTCATTGCTTCATTGGGAATTGCGAGGAACGAGCAATTCCCAATGAAGCAATCCGGAAATAGACTTATTTTATGCTTTATTTTTTTCCGGATTGCTTCGGCTTGCGCCTACCAATGGCAGCAAGCCGAACGAAAAGAACGTAGTCGTCGCCTCCCTCCATAGCGCCTCAAAATAAGATTTAGCCGAGAAGGACTATAGGTCTATAAAGTCCTTATAGCGGAAGACATCCATAACAGGGTTTAAAACCATGTTAGTATCTTATCTCTGAAATTGGTGTAATTTTTGGCAGAATATTCAATATTAATATGGTTGTTTTTTACGAAGTATAAAAAACCTTATTTCTACCTTATTCAAATAACAAAACAACCTCAGTAGCAGCAATGGAATATCATCCTGACCTTATTACCTCATTTACAGGTCATCTGATTATTGGATAATATAAAATGAGGTAATGAGGTTGATTGGAGATGGAAAATCATTAGCTACTGAGGTTGTTTTGTTTGGAAAATTAGGTAGAAATAAGGTTTTTGCACCTCGTAAAGAAACGACATTTTAAAACGCAAAGACGCAGTCAAACGTAAAATCGACGTAATAAAATACACCCTTTTTGCTTCCGGCTTGTCCGGCTTAGGG
>JAISRS010000510.1 GCA_031273485.1 Prevotellaceae bacterium | reverse complement strand
AAGAACCCTATCAGCCACATCATGTGGTGGGGGCGTTGGAAAAGCAGGCTAAGTAATACAAATTCACAAAAGAATCTATGGTACATCGGGCACAATAACAAAATCCCAATGCAAAAATTCAGCACTCGATACCTCAAAGGCTCAAAGAATTACATCAAGAATTGAATTTTCTACCTCAAAGATGCAAAGAAATACCGCAAAAATGGCACTCTCCACCTCAAAGATTAAAAATAGTACCTAAAAGATAGCACTTTCCACCTCAAAGATTAAAAATAGTACCTAAGAGATGGAACTTTCTATGTTAAAGGTTAAAAATGGTGACTAAAAGACGGAACTTTCTATCTCAAAGATTAAAAAATTCATACAAAAGACAGAACTTCCTAACACAAAGATTGAAAATAGTAACTAAAAGGTAGAACTTCCGATCTTAAAGGTACAAAAGGGAATAACAAAGGTAGAACTTTCTAGCTCTCATTAGCTTATTCCTCGAGCAACCACTCAAAAACATTCCTGTGGATAATACCATTGCGGCTTTGCGGGAAAGATTCGGCGGTAAGCAGTGTCTTGGGATAGTTGTCTTTAATCTGTTCAAAAGAAGAAAATTCACGCTCGGCAGTCGAAGACTCAGATATGCTCCACGCAACCTGAAAATATTCCACATCGCCGGTTTTTATTCTTTACATAAAAATCTATTTCACCGCTTCGCAGAGTGCCTGTCCAGATTTTGTATCCCCGTCGGCGCAATTCCAAATATACCGCGTTTTCCAGCATGTGACCACGGTCGGTCGTCTTCTCCCTGCCCACCAAGATATTGAGTAAACCAATGTCCACAAGGTAATATTTCTCCTGCGTGGCAAGCTGTTTCCTGCCTCTTATATCAAAACGATTCACCCGATAAAGCAAAAAACATTCCACTAAATAATCTAAAAATTTTTCTACGGTGGCATGATGAACAGCCTGACTGTCCGCTTTTAAGGCTTTTGATATACTCCCGGGTGACATCCGACTGCCAATGTTCGCCGCTACATATTTGGCTATATTTCCAAAAGCCCGTTTCTCATGTATATCATGACGCTGCATCACATCCTTTTCTATCACGGTATCGTAAACCGACTGGAGATATTCAAAAACTTTGTCGTAACCCGCAACCCGCAACTCAACCCCCTGTGGTAAAGACGTTTCATTCACGTAGTCGAAAAAAAGTAACTCGTAATTTAAGTATCTATTCGACGTATCTATCTCCCTGTATTCGAGATATTCGGAAAAAGAAAAAGGCAATATGGATATCTCTATATACCTGCCACTCAGCAATGTAGCCAGTTCACTCGACAGCAAATTCGCATTCGATCCGGTTATGTATAGATCAACACCGGCTGTGGCAAAAAGACCGTCAACCAATTTCTCAAACCCGACAATGTTCTGAATCTCGTCCAGAAAAATGTAATTCATCGTGTCACACTGAAGTTTCGACTTGATCTCAAAATAAAGCATCTCCCACGTCTTGCCAAGATAATTCTCGGGTAATTCAAAATTGTAAAACTGCATCCGCAAAGATACTACACCACCACGCAGCAGGTAATCCCCGAAAAGCCCCAGCAATGTGGATTTCCCGGAACGACGCAATCCCGTCACCACCTTGATTATCCCTCTGTCCTTATAGGACAACAGTTTACTTATGTATCCCGCACGATCTATCATCTTTTTCATACCGCAAAAATAAACAAACTATCAAAACTATCAAAATTCACGAGTTTTGATAGTTTACGCTCCGTGTCCGAGAGGGAGTCGGGTTTGAAGGGAGGAAATCATTGTCTTATTGTTTTGGATAAATCAGTAGCGATCTCCATTCGTTCAATCATGCCGATTTCATCTTAAAAACTCGATATGCTCCCTAATCACGATCGGTTTTCACAGAAGAGACCGATAGACAGTCAGATAGCT
Organism: Prevotellaceae bacterium; assembly: GCA_031273485.1. GTDB lineage: Bacteria > Bacteroidota > Bacteroidia > Bacteroidales > UBA932 > JAIRLF01. Next base: position 11,320 of record JAISRS010000510.1, on the reverse strand, counting down.
TACCATCAGACAACAGCGAATAGGAAACGGACGAATAACATGCTCGTGCTACTTTTTTGCAAAAAGACGCCGGGATATGCGGTTGCATTATGGTATGCAGCATGCTGAGAGGAAAGCAAAGAATCTCATCAAGGGTTGATCTATCAGTGTTATTGCTGACCGGTATCCCCTGTCAATGACGGTTGTCCGGGATACTTTTTGAAGGAAATAAGGAGAAAAAACAGGAAAAGAAGGAGGTTTGAAGGGAGAGAGAGGAGGAGGAAAAAGTACCGGGAAACGGCGAAGACGATTATATCTTCGTCAAATCCGACCGGTAGTATTTCAAAGTAAATATCAAAAATATCCTCTTCGTCGAGGTACTCAAAGATTACGTCACTTACAGCGACGGGCAGCGGATTATTACACGAATGAGACTGAAAAATATACGGAAACTGCTGACAAAAAACGTATTCCCACGCATCAACCGATCCTATATCGTGAACAAAAAATAAATCGATTCGTTCGATAATAACGATGTGTTTATCAAAAAATATGAGGTGGCGATCGGCACTTCCCACAGGGAGGCGTTCATTGAAGAAGTAATGGGGAAAAAATAATCGCATAGAATAACTCGTCTCGTCTTTTTTCATCTGCGTGTGATAAAAAAATACCATGTACCTTCACGGAAATAAAGCAGGATCGGACAATCAATTTAATCGGGTAACAGTGAAAAAAAATATTGAATGAACCTGCATCATCGAAAGAATAAAATAAATGGTTACCTTTGCAGCGTTAAACTTTGATTGTGTGTCCATATATGACGGATTATAAGGCAATTGACTTCTTTTGCGGCGGAGGCGGCATGACTTGCGGACTTCGTCAGGCGGGTATCAATGTCATTGCGGGTGTTGACTTTGACCCGCAATGTAAGGAAACTTATGAAACAAATAACCCCACTTCCAAATTTATTGAAGCAAATATAAAGGAACTCCCCACAAATTATTTTGAAAAAGAATTCTCAATAGAAAAGGATGATGATAAACTGATCTTAATAGCTTGCAGTCCATGTCAATATTACAGTATTATCAATACGACACGAGAAAAATCCAAAGAATCAAAAGATTTATTGATGGATTTTAAACGATTTGTAGCGTATTATAATCCGGGATATCTGTCCGTTGAAAATGTTCCGGGAATTGTAACGAACAAAGAGAGTATTTTACCTGATTTTCTAAATTTTCTGCGCGAAAGAAAGTATGTGGTACAATATAAAGTAGTGGATATGAGCTACTACGGGATACCACAATCCCGTAAACGCTTTTCTTTAATTGCTTCTCGTATTGATGAAAATATTAATTTGCCGAATCCCGACGAAAAGCAAACTTTATTGGAAGATTTCATAGGTGTAAAAAACGGATTTCAACCCATTAAGGCAGGACATAAGGATAAAACGGATTTCAACCACACCGTTTCGGGATTAAATGAAATCTGCACAAAGCGATTGGAAAAAACTCCTCGAAACGGAGGCAGCCGCTTGTCCTGGAAAGATGATAAAAAATTACAATTGAAATGTTTTGAGGGGAAAGATAGCAGCTTTAAAGACACATTCGGTCGCATGTGGTGGAAAAAACCGGCTCCTACAATAACAACCAAATTTTTCAGCATTTCAAATGGCCGTTTTGCACACCCGGAGGAAGATAGAGCTATTTCTTTGAGAGAAGGAGCTACTTTACAAACCTTTCCTAAAGACTATGTTTTCAAAACAACGAGTATCGGAGCAACGGCAAAACTTATCGGCAACGCCGTTCCGCCGGAATATGCGAGAAGAATAGGAGAAATAATCGTTAATTCACAAAACCGATGAATGAATCATTTTCCATAACGCCGCGCATTATCGGTCACTTTGGCGAGGACTTGATAAAAAACGAAAGTATCGCACTATTGGAATTAGTCAAAAATTCCTACGATGCTTGTGCAACGAAATGTACTATTGATTTTCAAACTAATAGTGTCGGAAAATTAGAATCATTATCAATTACCGACGACGGTTTCGGAATGAATGAAAATATTATTAAGACGGTATGGTTGGTGATAGGAACGGATTTTAAACATAAAAATTTAGAACCGAATTGTTGCGGTAGATTTCCGCTTGGGGAAAAAGGTATTGGTCGTCTCGGTGTTCATAAATTAGGAAATAAAATTACGCTTGTTAGTAAATCCAACAAAATAGATGAAACAACAAAACAGACAAGCAAAGAAGTCATATTAAAAATTGACTGGACAAAATTAGATTCCGCACAAAAAATAAATGATTTTGTTGTTGAAGTATCAACAAACGAAATTTCGCAATATTTCACGGAAAACGGAACAGGAACGAAAATTATCATTGAAGGATTAAAAACAAAATGGGACAGACGACAAATAAGAGAAGTGTATAGAAATTTAACTTCTTTAAATAGCCCATTTTCCGGAGTAAACGATTCGTTTAATGTTAAGATAACAAGTAATTCGGATTTATTTTCAGGGCTCCCAACCTTCGACGATATTAGAGAAAGCGGACTTTATTTCGGTCATTGCGTACTAAACAATGATACAATTGAAGACTTTAAGTATGAATTTAAGCCTTGGACCTCATTGAATAAAATTGATGGACGAATTGTAACTATTAATGATTTACGTGAAGAGGATTTATATATCAAAGGATTCCGAGAGATTATCGACGAGAAAGGGAAAACAAAAAAGAAAAAAGAAGACTATGATATAAATTTATCCGAAAGTCAAATCGGAAAAATTGAGTTTGATATTATTATATATGAGACGGATGCCCAAATATTTAACATGGTAAATTCCGAAAAAACAAGTATAAAGTCGTATTTGAAAGAAAACGGCGGGGTTCGTGTGTATCGCGATGATGTTCGAGTGTATGATTATGGAGAACCGGCAAACGATTGGCTCGGTATAGATTTGAAGCGTGTTCATAGGGTCGGTGGAAATGTAAGTAATAATATTATTTTAGGTTCTGTAAAGTTGAACCGTGCCGAAAGTTTCGGACTTAAAGAAAAAACAAACAGGGAAGGATTTATTGAAAACGAGTCATATAGTGTTTTTGTAGATGCGGTTGATTACGCTTTATCTTTGATTGTACGAGAAAGAAATGTAGATAAGGTAAGACTTACTACTCTATATAAAAAATACAAGGTCGTAGAACCTGTCCTTTCGGATTTGAATGATGTAATTGAAATTGTAGAGCGGAAAATAGTAGAACCGGAAATCAAAAAGGAAATTCGGAAATACCTTGATCGAATTAGCGAACAATACAAAGAAGTAAAAGAGGTATTGATAAAAAGTGCCAATGCGGGATTGAATTTAAGCGTTGTAATTCATGAAATAGAAAAGCAAGTTGCTGCACTCGTCGGACACGCTCAAAGAGGGGAAAAGGACGATGTTATTGCAATCTCCCTCAATTTGGAAAAAATTGTCAGAGGGTACACTGCTATGATAAGAAAATCTGAAGTCAAAGCAACAACGCTATCTTCTGTTGTCAAAACAGCTTTGGATAATTATGAATTTAGGTTCTCAGACCATAAAATTGAGACAGTGTCAAATTGGCAAAATAATTCATTAAAAGCGTTTTTGGCAGAAGCCGAATCAACATCCGTTTTGACGAATTTGTTAGATAATGCGGTATTCTGGTTGAGTTATACAAGAAAAGAAAATAGAAAAATTTCAGTGTATATAACCGACCAAATATCGGGATTCCATTCAATTATTGTGTCCGATAACGGTCCCGGATTTAATATTCCTGCGGATGTTGCCGTACAACCGTTTATTACGGGGAAACCGCATAATATCGGTATGGGGCTAGGATTGCATATTGCCGATGAAATGATGCGAGCGATGAAAGGGCAATTACTGTTTTTGGATAAAAAAGAAGTCGTTTTACCAAAAATTATTAGAGAAAATGAGATTGATAAAGCCATTATTGCTCTCTGTTTTCCGAAAGAAAAAAAATAAAGTTATGATTGCAAATTTTATCGATAGTGCTTTGATTATTGACGATACACCTCGTGAAGTAATTGGTTTAAGGCAGATACTCCATAGTAATGGAATCTCCGTGTCATTTTATACTCCAAATAGTATAGCAAAATGTACTACTAAATTAAAAAACAGAAAGATTATCTTTTTAGATTTGTATTTGACTGATGACCCCAAAATAGAAGGGAACATTTCAAAAATCAGAAAAATTTTCGAAACTAATTTGGGAAACAATTTTGGCTCATATGGAATTGTTCTTTGGTCTGCTCACACCGATGAAATAGAAGAATTACAAAAACGGATAAATAATGATCAAGGTAAATATACTCTTCCTCTATTTATTATCGGATTAGAGAAAATCAAGTATACGAAAAGTAATAATTATTCAAATCTTTTCGATGATATTAATAAAGAACTGGAAAATAATTCTGCTGCAACTTTCTTTTTGGAATGGTCGAATTCGGTGCAACAAGCACAGAATACTACGATATCAAATATATATTCATTATTGCCGAACTATACAACATCGTCGGATGATTTTACTTTTATCTTGAAAGAATTAGCAAAGAATCATACAGGAATACCCGAAGGTCAGGTCGGTAATTACCCTTCTTTATATATAGATGCGTATAAATCCTTTGATGATATTTTGCATGCGGAGTTGATTAATTGTCAGAAGTCAGGTATAGATATTTTTTCGAAGCAGATAAATCCGTTCTCAAAACAGGATGAATTAACCAATATCTTCTCTCAATTAAATGCTGCTATGTTTATTGACACAAATAACATTGTACAAAACATAGTTATACCCGGCAATATCTACAAAACGATAACAGATAATGAACTTTTGAAAATTGACGGTGCACCGAAAAAGGCAGCAAAAATTGTAATTGAAATTACACCACCTTGCGATTTTTCTCAAAAAAAGAATGGCAACCCGAGAATAGTTTCTGGTTTTATGTTTGATTGGAGTGATGAAAAAGAAAAACAAGAAAAGTATCTTAAATCATTTGGTGGAGATGCTCGTTATATTATTTACCCTATTAAGATTACCAATATATCCAATCCTCAATTTATTTGTTTTGATTTTAGATATACAACAGCAATAAAGAAACAAGATTTACAAGATGCTTCAAAATATCAGATTTTATTTAGAGCAAAACCTAAATTATTTGCTGATGTTTTGCAAAAATTTTCGGCTCATGCCGCAAGATTGGGATTGTCGGTAATACATTCATAATTTTTAAATGGATACGATTGAACTACATCACGTTGCCGATAACAACATTTCACAAGAAGGCCTAATTTCATTTATCAATAGAAATTTAAATGGTTTTATTGTAAAGGCTCACTACAGTTATATTGGCTGTTGTCAATCGTGTATAGATGTAATGCAAGATCATTTGGAAATGGCTTTTATTACAGAAAGATTACTTCAATACTCAAAACTAAATAGTTATGAACGAGTTTATAATACATATCCACCGCAAATATTTATCACACTGACACCTAATGTAGATGATATTGTTCTTTTAGCAAAAACATTAGTTTATGTTTCAATTTTAAAAGTTGAAGAAACAGATCCTCCAACAGAATTAATGGAAGACTTAATGATTGAATTGCAAGATTTTGAAGATAATATAGAGCAAATCACTTTCAAGTTTTCAGATGAAATAGAAGATTATTATGCCAATTATGTAAATCAGGGGATATATGAAATAGCATCCGAATTTACAGAGGATGAAAACGAATATTTATCTTCCTGTTTTAACAAAAATCCCGAATGGCAATATGGATTCTGGAAGAACCATTTTCCGAATATACCTAAAGAATCGGTTTATCTTTCTTCTTTTTGTTGGATAATAAAAAATGATGTTGATGTAAGTTTAATGTTATCAAAGTATTCAAAAATAGAAAATATTACTTTTAATGATGCGGCTCTTATTCGGAATCTTGTAATAAATGACTTTACAGCTATTAACTTCGATAGCTTAGCGAATTTTAACGAAACAATATCTTTTATTGACAAAACAACAGGAGTCTCAAATACCGATTTTGTATTTCAGATTTCCCAAAATATTGACACTGTGAAAATTTCATATTCGGGATATTTTATTATATATTTCAATTTTCGGGTTATTAGAGAGGATGCTATTCGACAATTATATAACGAGGCGTCTTTGCTGAAAGAAAAATTCTCTATTTTGCTTGGACTTTCAAGAGAGGTTTCCTGTGATTGGAATTTGCTTACTGATGAATCTTTTGAGGAGCTATGCTATGACATAATATATAATGATATTAGGTTTGATAATAGTACCATCAGAAAAATGGGAAAATCAAAATCCCGAGATGGAGGTAGAGATATGGTTGTCTATACAAAGCCCCAACCTGGAGATTCGGCAAAGAAATATATAGTTCAATGTAAATTGCTACAGAAATCGTCGTCTTTGACAAAATCCATTATGAAAAATGTTTCAAATGTTATAATGGAATACGAAGCTGACGGTTATATGATAATGACAAACGCAGTAATTGATAGCGGACTTTATGATATGTTAGACAGTTTTAATAGAAATCCTAAAATGAAAACCGATACAAAAATAAACTATTCCAAACTTGAATTAGAAAGATATTTGGCGGGGCACAACAAAATTAAACAAAGATATTTTTAATAATGCCTGATATCTATTCCAAACAAAAGCGTTCCGACATCATGTCCCATATTTCCGGCAAAGAAACCAAGCCGGAAATTTTGGTACGTAAATTTCTTTTTGCCAATGGCTTTCGGTTTAGGAAAAATGTGAAAGAACTACCCGGCAAACCGGATATTGTCTTGCCGAAATATAAGACCGCCATTTTCATACATGGCTGTTTCTGGCACGGGCATACTTGCAAACGAGGGACTTTACCCGGAACTAATATTGAATTTTGGAAAAACAAGATCGGCGGAAATATTGAGCGGGATAAGCGTGATATGGTCGAATTGGAAAAACGAGGTTGGAATGTTATTGTTATTTGGCAGTGTGAAATTAAAAATATCAAACTACAGAACGAACGATTAGCGAAATTATTATCGGAGATAAAGATATATCAATAAACCTTTAATCTAAAAAACTATTCTTTTTAACGAGCGTTACTCATAGTCTTTGTTTTTTCGCAAAAACCACTCTGTTTTTCGATCAAATCCCCCGTTTGGTCGCAAAAAATAATTACGTTAGTGTGCTCTCCGTGTACTTTAAAACCAGTGTGATTTTGCGCCATTATTTTAATTGAAAGATATGATAAATAAAAAGAGAATCGGGCTTATATTCATTGGGAGCTTTTGTATATTACTTACCGGAACCCTGTTTGCCCGGAACAGCCGCCCAGTCGGTGTTATCCGCGGGGTAGTTACCGACGGTTCATCCGGTCAGGCGATGTCTTGTAACCATTACCGTATCGAACGCCGAGCCGGGGACAGGGGGGGGGACAGTCAGTAGTGATTCGAGTGGACATTTTCGTGTGGAAAAGCTGCCGGTTGGACGTTATGATATTGAGGCGACATATGGGATATGAAACGTCGGTTATTCGTGAGATACTGCTTTCGTCGGTCAAGGAGGTGGTGCCGGAGATTTCCCTGAAGGAAAAATTGCAGGAGTCGGACGATGTCATTGTCCGTCCGAAAGTCAATAAGGGTGTGCCGCTTAATACGATGGCAATTGCCGGAGGGAGTATGGCTTAGTGTGGAGGAGTCGAGCCGGTATGCAGGCGGATACGACGATCTTGCGCGTTTGGTGAGTGCCTTTGCAGGGGTGGACGGGAGTTTGAACAGCAACGGTATTGCCATTCGCGGGAACTCACCTCAGTTTTTGAGTTGGCGGTTAGAGGGAGTAGAAGTACCCAATCCGACGCATTTTTAGGATATAACCGGTGTTAGCAGAGGTATTTTTACGGTATTGAGTGCACAGGTGATGGGTAATTCCGATTTTTTTACGGGTGCTTTCCCTGCCGAATACGGTGATACCCTGTCGGGTGTTTTCGACATCGGTCTGCGCAGCGGGAGGTTTCGGACACAAAATCTTTGCGGGTAACAAGGCATACCCAGGAAGCAGAGTACAACAGTTTGGCAGAGATAATAAAAATCAAGTATTTACACCGATGTAAAATAATCCGAAAAATAATAGTATCTTTGTGCCATGAAAGATAGAAAAAATACAGGTATTCAATATTCGCAAGCCACGCGACTGGGTGCAAAGCCGTTTATCAAATGGGTCGGAGGCAAGGGGCAACTCCTTTCTTCTATTGAAAAGTCACTGCCGAAAGCGGTTTACGGTTGTTCGGACATCACTTATGTCGATCCGTTTGTCGGTGGTGGTGCCGTGCTGTTCCGGATATTGGAAAATGTTTCTACTATCAAAAAAGCGGTAATCAATGACATTAATCCCGATTTGACAAATGCCTATCGAACCGTTAAAGACAATGTTTCCGAATTAATCGCACTGCTCAAAAATATTCAAAAAGCATATCAGTTATTAAATTCGGAAGGCAGTCGAAAAGAATATTATCTTAAAATGCGAGAACGGTATAATACCAAATCGCTTGATAATATTGAAAATACCGCCCTGTTTGTTTTCCTTAACCGTACCTGTTTCAACTGTCCGTATCGGGTAAACAGCAAAGGTTTATTTAATGTTCCCTTTGGGAAATACACAAACCCAACCATTTGCGATGAAAACACATTACTCGCAGACAGTAAGTTATTGCAAGAGGTGGAAATTTTGACGAGCGATTTTGAACAAACACTAAATGATTGTGCATAATATGAAGACGCAAATCGAACAGGTAATTGAAGTAATGCGCCAAAACGGTGGATATGCAACATTCGGACAATTAAATAAATCAATTGATTTTTCCACATGGAAGACAAAATCGCCACAGGCAAGTGTAAGACGAATTGTCCAATTGAATGACGCGTTTTTTAGAATATAGCCGGGACTTTGGGCACTAAAAGAAGCTGAAAAAAGTGTTTTGAAAAAATTTCAACTTGAAACACAAGATAAAAAGAAAGATGAATTGTTCACACATTCCTATTATCAAGGATTAGTTGTTGAGATTGGTAATATGAAAGGTTTGCAAACGTGTGTTCCACCACAAGATAAAAATCGTTTGTTTTTAGAAAAGCCATTGAAAGAATTGGTTACATTAGGTAAGATTTACGATTTTACCTATCCTGAAATTCAGCGGCGAGCAACAACCATTGATGTCGTCCGGTTTAACGAACGTAAATTACCGCATTCTTTTTTTGAAGTAGAACATTCATCCGATATTCAAAATTCATTGACGAAATTTTTTGAGTTGCAAGACTACTTTGCATGTTTTTATGTCATTGCAGCAGCATCGCGCGAAAAACAATTTGATGATATTATGAGTAAGACAATATTTAATCCCATAAAAAAGCGTATTGTTTTTGTCAATTATGACAACATTGCCAATCAACATGCGAAAATGTTTGAGTTATCACAAGTAAAACAATTAATATGATGGCACGATATATTTTTTATACAGACGAAGGATACACCATTTCTCCAAATGATGCTGAAATGGAAAACCTGCAGGTAATTGGCTTTGAATATGGAGCAACCCAAGAAGAAGCATTGACCAATTTATATAAAGATAGCACTTGGATTGAAGATGCGGGCTTTTCAAAAGATAGATTAAAATGCTACGCTATTTTCGAACCGGATTATATGGAAAATCTCAGAAAAGTAATTGATTATTTATGGGAAGATGAAGAAAAACATTTTGAAGAAAGTGGATGTCTTAATGACCATATTTTTTCAATATTGAAAAAGCTAAAACAAGATATATGATTTTAAGGCTATTACTATGAAACAGTTCCAAAGTGAAGAAGCGAAAACGCGGATTGATTATTGCACAACAAACCAATTAATTTACAGATTAAAAGAAAATAGCCCTCAAGTTTTTGAAGCTAATTTGAAACTTCGCGGATTAAATGCTACACATTACATTTATTACAAAAAAGGTAAGATTTATGATGAAGGTATTGACGAAAAAAACATACGATGGAAAGAAGATGAGTTTTTAAATCATTACCAATCAAATAAATGGGTTATTGATTATGTAGATTCTCCGATTATCAATGGTTGAAAGGAGTGCGTAGTAAACTCAAAGACAACGGCACTGTTTGGATAAGCGGAACGTTTCACAATATTTTTTCCATTGCCCAGGTGCCGAATGAATTGGAATTCAGGATTTTGAATGCTGTTACATGGGTGAAAACCGATCCGCCGCCAAATCCGGCATGTCGCTGTTTTACTCATTCGTCCGAAATAATTATCCGGGCGAGGAAAAACAAAAAAGTTCCGCATTATTTTAATTATGAATTAATGAAAGCAATCAACGATGGCAAACAAATGAAAGACGTTTGGAATTTACCTGCTATTGCTCCGTGGGAAAAATCATGCGGGAAGCATCCTACCCAAAAGCCATTGGGCGTACTGTCTCGAATTATTTTGTCTTCTACCCAACTCAACGCGTGGATTTTAGACCCGTTTACAGGAAGCAGTACAACGGGTATTGCTGCAAATTTGTTAAATCGCAAATTTTTAGGCATAGACAAAGAAATCGATTTTTTAGAAATGAGTAAGCGAAGGCGCATAGAAATTGATGAGTTGGCGATATTTGAAGAATATAAGCAGAAAATACAAGGCTTCAAAGACCAAGAATGTTTATCGGTTCATCCACAAGCCGAATGCGGACAAGAATTGCAATTTTGACTGGGTACAACCCACAGCAGAGAAACCTGCCAAACTTTCGGTCCGGTTCAAAGAAATACCGCAAAAATGGCACTCTCCACCTCAAAGGTTAAAAGTAGTACCTAAAAGATGGAACTTTCTATGTTAAAGGTTAAAAATGGTAACACAAAGAGGGAACTTCCTATCTTAAAGATTAAACAATTCATATAAAAGATGGAACTTCCGATCTTAAAGGTACAAAAGGGAATATCGGAGGTGAAACTTTCTATCTCAGAAGTGCAAAAAGGTTCCTCAAAGAGGGAGGCACTCATTGATGAGGTGATGGGAAAAAGGAAAAGTAAACAGTAATCGAGAAAATATTACCGCTTATTCAAATAAAAGCGGTAGATTTGTCATAAAATTAAAAGCATGAACCAGACACTCAACACACTCTTCAATCAGCATAAAGGATACCTCACAAGAAAACAATTACCCGACAAAGCTACCTACAACCAACTCCTCCAATTAGTTGATGAAGGGATCGTCAAACGGGTTAAGGCAGGTGTCTATCT
>JAISRS010000444.1 GCA_031273485.1 Prevotellaceae bacterium | reverse complement strand
GCTTCCACATTCTCCAAGGCCATATCCGACAAAGTCGGTTCACTTTTATTCCGGCTGATATTCCAGCCGCTTACACATACTGTTGCAGTGATTATCGCTGCAAACAAAATTTTCTTGTTCATATATATTATGTTGTTTTTTATCTATCAATATTTATTTTGCCACTTGTCTTAGCGTGCCATGGACTGTACGTTTTCCCTTTTCCTTCTGTCCATCCGGATACGGCTTTCCTTATATTGACGATCTTGTCGTCTTTCCTGCAAAACATCAGTATATTACTGAAAAACAGTATAATCTTCATTGTCGTCGTATATTTCTTTCAACGGAGAGGATCCAAAGAGCATTTAAGAAGATGATTTTCAAAATGACTGGAATAACCGTATAAAATGTGGTTATTTTCATCTATAATGAAAATTTGCGGACATATATTAAAGGTATATTTTGAAACAGGATTACCATTATAATCAAAAACCTCCAACACATCACTGTTTACAGTACTGTTTTTTCTGCTTCCGCCCCGATATAACGCATAAAAATATTTGTTTCCAGCAACAATATTTATATATTGCTGGACATTATTGTCATTATCATCAAAGACGGGTGTTTCATAATGATACTCATCAATGATTTGTTTTTTTAATTTCATTGACACGGCATCATAAATATCAATCTGCTTTTTATAATGATATGCATATATTATAAAAGAACGGTTTGCGGCAACATATCCATAATTTGAAGAAAAGAACGGTTGATTATGAGATTCCAGGTTGAATGATATTTCATCCACTTCGCGATTGGATTTCAAATCGTACTTTTTGATCGAAAAATCGGATGGGATTGCACTGTATATAAAAATTGAATCTTGTATGATATGCAATTGATTAAATGTTTCATACATCTTTAAAGTATATGATTCTGCTAACACAAGCGAGTCGTTATGAAATACAAATCCATTGATGGACAATGGAGTATATCCCCATATGTATAATTTATTTGAACATGTGTTTTGGCAAATCATTGGGAATAGCTGGAATTCACCGGGTCCCTGTCCTTTATCCCCTGTACTGTACAGATATTTAAGTGTCGGCGTTTTATAAAAATGCAACATGGGGCCTGAGTGATAACTCGTAACCGTTAAAATCTCATCCGTTAACGTCATAAACACGGGTGAGATAAGATTTTGTATTGGAATCGTATCAACATGTATGCTTTCGGTTTTATTGAAAACGAATTTCTCTTTATTATTACATGATGTAACAGTGAAAAGAAGAAAAATCAAATAAAATGTATGTTTCATAAATAAGCATTTTAATCTGTAATTATTATTTTAAAATCAATATATCAAGAATAATAGAAGGGGGTGTCCAAAAACCGGACACCCACTTTCCTCTAATCTATACGTGCGACTTGCTTTTGCTCCGGCTCAATGCGCCTGGATGTATTTCGCTGTTCATCTCACTGCTTTTAAAAACCGTTCCTTCCGGAATTTGCCGGTATGCGGGTCAATGGAACGCCAGATCATCCATGCTTTGCCGACTATATATTCCTCCGGCAACAGGCTCCAGTAACGCGAATCCCGCGAATCTTCCGTATAGTCGCCGGCTACAAAGTAATAGTTCTTTTGGAACCGATACGAGGCAATCGCTTTATTATCCAGATAAATCACAGAATCCTTATATTCCAGCACGGCTTTCTGCTCCCATTCAATCAGCTTTTTATACAGCAGGTAACAGGTACGGTTCAGCGGGAGAACGTCGCCTTTCTTTGGAATATAAAACGGGCCGAACTCCTTGATATTCCAGTTTACCAGGGAATCCTGCGGGAAAGTCCGGTAAATATTTTCTGCAAACGATGCGTCTTCACGGCGGGAAACCTTTTCCTGAGATTTTATATTTCCCAATGGCTCCCGGACGCCTCTGACCTGATAGAATCCGTTCCGGATTTCCAGCGTATCGCCCGGAATCGCGACACAGCGTTTGATATAGTATTTCAGGATATGCATTTCGACTTTGTCCCAGCGGTTCGGATGGGGGAAGTTGAACACAATCACATCGTTTCTCCGCACTTTGCGAAACCCCGGCGTCCGGTGAATCTTCACCTGCTCGCCGCGCATCGACGCGAACAGGTCAAACAGACGGGCGCCGACAGTCGGTTTAAAAACCAGCACATTGTCTCCTCCAATTAAACTCGGCGACATCGAATCGCTCGGTATTTTGAACGAGGAAAACAGAAATACCCGCGCACAGACAACGACCACCAGCAAGATACTCAGCCAGTACACCGTGTTGACAATAAAACGGCCGATTTTCAGCAGCCATGACTTGATGCGTTTATTTATCATATTCATTATTTTGTTTTATCTCGCAAAGGTCGCAAAAAATCGTCACCGAATTGCACGAAGAATGCGAATTACTGAAAAAAATCCGCCCGGTCGGCAGGAGTGCAAATTCTGCGGGACGAAAGAGTTTTGACAACCTGTTTTTTGTGTTTTATCTACGCAAATTAACAATTGCCTCTATTGCGTTCCTTCGACAGAGGTTCGACGTAGGTTCGACAGAGGTTCGAGAAAGATGTAGCAACGTAAAGAGTGAATGAAACGGAATGAATGTAAAAAATTTGCCGTTGAATTATTGAATCAACGTTTTCTTGTGCTCGCTATTTCCGGTGCATGGTTATGAAAGTCCTTTTAATTTAGAAACTGTTTAAATTTTTCAAGGAAAGGATTTGAGGGATAAAAAGTGGCTTTTTCGCAGTCGGAATTTTTGATAATAGCGGGCTATTTGATGAAATTCCGACAAGATAAAAGCCTTTTTAGACCCAAATAACTCCGTAGAAAAATTTTTGAACAGTTTCTTATATACCGGCAAATGATCTTCCGGTTTTCCGTTAACGGAGGCTGTTCTAAAAGAGACTTTTTTAACCACAAAGAACGCAAAGAGTTTGCACAAAGTTCGCAAAGGGAATGGTGTCAGCAATATAAACTTTGCGACCCTTGCGGTTTCCTTGTGTTCCTTATGTTTAAGCGGATATTTCAGATAACTTAAATTTGCTCTGATAATTCCATATCAACTGCCATCTTTTGAATGGCATTATTCTGATTACTTTTATCTTTCGTTGTACAGGCTGTCATACATGTAACAATAAAAAGAAATTGAATTAAATGTTTCATACAAATCCTGATTAGAAGAATATAATATTAAGAGGCTGTTTTTCTATCGAAATATTCAATCCGCCAAAAAGTCAAATATTGTTTATACCGATAAATTTTCATGACATTAAAAATCAGATAAATCTATTACCATTAGCTGTGTCGTTTCCATCTCCATACTGTTTTCAATGGCAAATAACTGATTGTTGCTAAAATACAGCATCATTCCGTCAAACGTCCGTCCAGTTTCATCGGCCAGTTGCGAAATAATCAGGTCTTGACTTCTTTTCTTGGAACGTAAAAACCAATTGTGTTTTTTCTGAAATTCGAATTGAAATCCTGTTATTTGTTCGCTGTCATAAAAACAACTTACATTCCAGCATGATTTACCTGTGCCCAATCGGTCAAAAAATCTTTTTTGAGACTTTATTCTTTCTAATGGCGAGTCGGTTTCTATGAGAAGATCAAATGTCTGATTATCTATTTCATTTCCCCCAAAGTCTAACGAATATGCGATCTCTGCCCCTTCTGCAGAGATGGAATAAATCTGATAGGAAAAGGGCAGACTTAAAAGCCAATGATTGCCTTGAGGCAATAAACGGACAGGATAAAAGAATGAAAGATTGCGCAATTTTTTGTCAAACGGGAGATACTGTTTATGGATGGTATAATCTTTATTCAACAGCAATACATTATTTGATTCGTCATTATTCATCGTATAATTTGTAAAAACAATATATTGATTACTGTCTATCGCTTCAAGACAGGCGCCGAAAAAAGAGATCTGCTGTTCGGAAATAAAATCTCCATCCAGACTGAAACGGATTATTTTCCGGTTTCCCCAATCCGGAATCTCAATACATTGAAGATACTCGTTGATTGAAAAAGCATGGGCCGAAACAAATTCACCTGGCCCCTGTCCACGCCGGTCCAAAGTAAATACATGTTTCCCGTCTTCTATGGAAAAGCATAGAAATTGCTCTGCTACATCATCACATATGTAAATGCGATTCTTATAAGATTTCAGAATGGCCACATTTCCAACAAGTATATTTGCATCAAGTGTAATATACCGGATGTTACCGGACAGTTCGGATAATTTCATGGTCTTGCGTTGTTTCACATCAATTATAATCCGATTGACGGAATCATTATGAATATCTTTTTTGGGTCGTGGCTTAAATCCGTTGATTAGGCGGTATTTCGATATTGTCCAGTCTTAAAATAATAGCGTTCAATATACATGCCAATGACGTTATCATGTATTTGTTCATTTTTGGAATAACA
>JAISRS010000349.1 GCA_031273485.1 Prevotellaceae bacterium | reverse complement strand
ACGTGGAAAAGTTTCCGGATGGGAATGATGGTTTCTCATCAGGCATTTATTGTGAAACGCAGTATCGCTCCCGAATATGACTTGCAATACCGTTTTTCGGCTGATTTCGACTGGTGTATTCGATGTATGAAATCGGCAAAAACCATTGTAAATTCCCGGCTGCGAGTGGTAAACTATTTATACGAAGGATTAACCACCGCCAACCGGAAAGCGTCTTTAAAAGAACGCTTTTCCATTATGTGCAAATATTACGGCAGGTTTGCAACGAATTTACTGCATGTCTGGTTTGCCGTTCGTTTTTACTGGGCAAAACTGACAAGAGGAACAGTTTAAAGTTACCAATGACGCGTAAACGGAGGTACTTATTCAGAATCACCCCCGACCGATTCCGATTAGCGCAGTCTGCGCTATTCAGAATCACCCCTGATTCCGATTAGATCCGTCTGAACTAATCAGAATCACCCCCGATTCCGATTAGCGCAGACTGCGCTGTTCAAAATCACTCCCGATTCCGATTGGTGTCAATGACACTAAGTATAGACTCCTTTTTTTTTCGGAAATAAAGATACGAGGTTTTCTTACCGCCGACTCGTTTTCCGAGAACTTTGTCGACTTTAAGGACTTTAAGGACTTTAAAGACCTTAAGGACCTTAAAGTCCTTAAACCCGCTTAAAGGACCTTAAGGACTTTAAAAACTTTAATAAATACATTGCACAGAAAGAAACCTGATTTTCCAAACAAAAAACAAAACAACCTCAGTAGCGAATTTAAAATTTTATTATACTTTTGTACTCTCACAACTAAATTGAGATTTAGTTGTTAATAGAAATTAAAATTGTGATATGATAAAAAGTCAGGATATATCAAAAAGATTTGAAAAAGTTTCGGTAGATGTCTTTACCGATTCGGAAGAAGCATCGAAAATCGTTGCTAAAAAAATAGCTGAAACCATATTAAAAAAACAATCGAAGGGACAGCCCTGCGTTCTGGGATTAGTGGCGGGTTCTACGGCGGTGAATGTTTATGAGGAACTTGTAAATATTCATAAAAAGAAAGGATTAAGTTTCAAAAATGTATTTATTTTCAACATTGATGAATATTATCCCCTGTCGCCCGAAGAAATTCAAAGCCACTATCTGTATCTTCACGAATATCTGTTCTCGAACGTGGATATCCCCAAAGAAAACATTAATCTCTTCAAGGGAGATATTCCGAAAGAAAAGATTGCGGCATTTTGTAAATCCTACGAACGCAAAATAGAGGAACTCGGAGGTATCGACCTTCAATTGTTGAGCTTGGACGGCAGAGGACAAATCGGCGCAAATGAACCCGGGTCGGATAAATACTCCGAAACCCGGCTGATTACTCTGGACTATGCCACACGAATGGGCGCTGCCAGCAATTTTTACGGCGAAGAAAATGTGCCGAGATATTGCCTCACAATGGGACTTGGAACGATTCTCAATGCCGGAGAAATTATCCTGATGGCTTGGGGAGAGGGAAAAGCAAAAATCATTAAAAAAATAGTTGAGGAAAAAGTAACCGAAATGGTGCCGGCGTCGTATTTACAGGAACATCCCAATGTATCATTGATTTTGGATGACGCCTCGGCTTCCGAACTCACCCGCATTAAAACCCCGTGGTTGACGGGAAATGTGGTGTGGAACAGTAAACTGATTCGTCGTGCCGTGTTTTGGCTGTGTCAAAAACTCGATAAACCCATACTCAAAGTCACTGACAGGGATTATAACGACAACGGACTTGGCGACCTGATTTCGGAATGTGGCTCGGCAAGCGAAATAAATATACGGGTTTTTAACGACCTCCAGCACACCATAACAGGCTGGCCCGGAGGAAAACCCAATGCCGACGACAGCACCCGTCCCGAAAGGGCGTATCCATTCCCCAAAAGAGCGGTGATATTTAGCCCTCATCCCGACGATGACGTTATCTCAATGGGAGGCACCCTTGCACGTTTATGCGCTCATGGTCACGAGGTTCATGTTGCATATCAGACTTCGGGCAACATCGCCGTGTTTGACGACGACGCTCTCCGGTTTCTTGATTTTATCCGTGAAATAGGCTCAATCTACAACCTTTCGCCCGAAATAACCAACGATACTTATCACGAAGCCCAAAAAGCCCTTCAACTCAAACGTCCCGGACAGGCAGACTCCGAAGCGGTGAAAATGATAAAAGGCGCAATCCGTCGCACCGAAGCTCGCGCCGGAGCTTTGTACGTACAGGTTCCCGAAGAAAATATCCATTTCCTCGACCTGCCGTTTTACGAAACGGGAACAGTGAAAAAGAAACCCGTTGGCGAAGAAGACATCCGAATAATAATCGATCTTTTGCAGAGCATTAAACCTCATCAGATATACGCCGCCGGCGATATGACCGACCCTCACGGGACTCATCGCGTGTGTTTTCAGGCTATAGTGGAGGCGCTGAAACGCCTTCAAAACGAGGAATGGATGAAAGATTGCCGCATTTGGATGTATCGCGGAGCATGGCAGGAATGGGACGTGTCGGAGCAGGAAATGGCAGTGCCACTAAGTCCGGAAGAAACTTATATTAAGCGCATGGCAATTTTCAAACATCAATCTCAAAAAGACCGCCCGCTGTTCCCCGGCACCGACCCAAGGGAATTTTGGCAGAGAGCCGAAGACAGAAATCATGCTACGGCTGTGATTTTCGACAAACTCGGAATGGCGGAATATCAGGCAATAGAACTGTTTGTCGAATATAAATTGAATAAATAATGAATTACATGAAATATTCAAAATATTACATGAAATACCCGAATATTACATGATATATCCGGATATTACATGATATATCCGGATATTACATGATATACCCGGATATTACATGATATACCCGGATATTACATGATATATTCGGATATTACATGATATATCCGGATATTACATGATATATCCGGATATTACATGATATATTCGGATATTAGATGAGATATATGATAACAATTTATAACGGGAAACTTCTAAAAACTGTTTTTTAGGCGTTCAATGTCAATTTTTTAGAAGTTTCCATGTTTTTTTATCTTTGCACATAATTTTGAACCGAATATATACAAAATATGATTATAACATTTGATTTGCCTAACGGAATACGCGTTGTACATAAATATACAACTTCTCCGGTGGTGTTCTGCGGTTTAACAATCAACACGGGTACTCGCGACGAGTTGGACACGGAACATGGAATGGCGCATTTTCTCGAACATACGCTTTTTAAAGGAACCTCAAAACGTAAGGCATATCATATAAACAGCCGTTTGGATAATGTGGGCGGAGAATTGAACGCTTTCACAACTAAGGAGGAAACGGTGATTCATGCCTGCGTAATTTCTTCGGATTTTGCCAAAGCAATTGAACTTATTGCCGATGTCGCTTTTAATTCCATATTTCCCGAACATGAGGTAAACAAAGAAAAACAGGTTGTTTGCGAAGAAATAGATTCGTATGACGACAGCCCTTCGGAACTGATTTTCGATGATTTTGAAGATTTGCTTTTTCAGGGATATCCGATAGGAAGAAATATTTTGGGAACAAAAAAAACCGTAAAGGGATTTACTCAGGCTGATATTGTGAAATTTGTGGCTAAGAATTACAATACCGACCAAATGGTGTTTTCTTCCGTAGGCAAAATATCGGAAAACAGACTGAGATATTATTGCGAAAAATATTTCGGAATGCAGCAAGCCAATTTCCGCGGGTTTAAACGCCAACAACCCGAAGATTACAAGGTTTTCGATAAAACGGTAAAGAAAAAAATACATCAAAGCCATGTTGTGCTGGGATGCCGGGCTTACGATTATAACGACAGACGCAGAGTTATTTTGTCGCTGTTGCTGAACTATCTGGGAGGTCCGGCAACAAATTCGGTATTAAATCTGCTGTTGAGAGAAAAACACGGACTGGTCTATAACGTTGAAGCCGGCTATACTCCCTACAGCGATACCGGTAATGTAAATATCTATTACGCCACATCGACGGCAAATGCCGCAAAAAGCCTCGATTTGGTGTTCAAGGAATTTGCGAATATTAAAAATAATGCTTTGTCGGACTACCAACTTGTCAAAATCAAAAAACAATTCATCGGACAATATCTCATCGCGCAGGAAAACAGCGAACAACTGATGCAAACCATGGGCAAAAGTATCTTGATTCATAATAAATTTGAAGGAACAAAACCTCTAATCAAACAAATCGAAAACATCACGGCTCACGATATTCGTGATGTCGCTAATGAAATTTTTTGCCTCAATAAAATTTCCAAATTAGAGTATATCTAAGAAAAAGAAAGAATCCGTGCGAGCGAAGGGATATTTTAGTCACCGAATTGAACGAATTAAATCCTGCGGATTTTATTATTTATCCACGAATTACACGGATTTAATTCTGTGGATTTTTACGAATTACACGGATTAAATCCTGCGGATTTTGTTATTTATCCACGAATTGCACGAATTTCAGACTTCCTGACCCTATAAAATTAATATCCTTACAATAAACAACATGTGTAATTAGGTTGAGGAAATAGCGGTGACACCATTTTTGATAAATATTTTTTATAACTAATTGATAAAG
>JAISRS010000296.1 GCA_031273485.1 Prevotellaceae bacterium | reverse complement strand
ATCAATCCGAAAACGTCGTTTCAAAGGGGGCGATTTCGAACCCTTACTCTCCGCAAAACACGCAGCCACTCACATCGTCCGTGGTCAAACTGCCAAAAACACCCAACCTGGAAAGCCTGTTTCTCTCTATGATCCCCTATTTCGAAACGGACGAAGAACCGCAAAAAGAAGTAATAGAACTCAAAATGCAGGAAGGCGTTCTCTCGCTGCTGAATATCGACAAAGCTTTCTTTCCGACCCTCTTTGATTTCGCTGAACCGTGGAAAATCGATATCCTCGACTTCCTCAATGAAAATTACGCCGACGACCTGACACTGGAAGAAATCGCTTCGTACACCGGTCGCAGCCTCGCCACATTTAAAAGGGATTTTAAGAAAATTAGCGACCTCACACCGCAAAAATGGCTTATCCGAAAAAGACTCCAACAAGCACACGAATTACTGACGGACAGCAATAAAAAAATCACAGATGTCTGTTTTGAAGTGGGGTTCAAAAACAGATCGCACTTCACCACCGCCTACAAAAAACACTACGGAGTGGCACCTAATAAATTTGTATAAACAGCGGGAAAATATACAATGCTACGATTAATATTTTGCCCGTTAGGGCATTCATATCAATAGAAAAAACGTACAACACGACAACAACAAATCCCCAGGCGGGATGCACTGTTTTTCTCCTCGGGGAAAATCTACAATGCCACGGTTCACATTTTTGCCCGTTAGGGCATTCATATCAATAGAAAAAATGTACAACATGACAACAATAAAATCCCCGTAGGGGATTCATATGAATACAGGTAAGCATGTCTCCCAAACAGGTACCCTCGGATTTGATGGCGGACGTGAAACGCAGTTCCTCCTTGTGGATAAACGACAACCGTTTCGTAATGGGACATTTCTCGTGGCAGGAAGGATTTGGTGCTTTCAGCTACGGGAAATCGCAAATTCCAAATATCGCGAGTTATATTGAAACACAGGAGGAACACCACAAAAAACGAACATTCATGGAAGAGTATCTTGAGTTTTTGAAATTGTTCGATGTTGAATACGATGAACGTTACGTTTTCAAACCTGTTGAATGAAATGAAACCTCTACGAGGTTTGGGTTGGCGGCGGGGGTATTGTTTTTCTATTGATATGAATGCCCTAACGGGCAAGAATACAGAATAGAATTTGTGAGGATACATCGTTTCTATACCCTAACGGACAAAAATACAAAAAGCAATGTACCCAATTACCAAAAATCCTGCGGGAATATATAACTTTTGATCCTTACAGCAACGAAAATTGAGCCGCAGAATAACATTGCTTTGCGGCTTTCGCCTGACCTTTGCACCGTCAATGATGACATAAATATATGGTAAAATGAAAAGAATTATTTTTATAACATTAATAGTATCAGGTATGTACAATTCAGTATTTGCGCAGGAAAACGAAAAGACTTTTCCCGCAAGCGACAGGGTAACGGTAGAGCGTGTATCCTATAAAAACAGGTACGGCATTAGCATTGCGGCGGACATGTATCTGCCCAGAGATATTGACCGGGCTGAAAAACACGCGGCTATTGCCGTCAGCGGTCCCTTCGGAGCCGTTAAGGAACAGGCGGCAGGATTTTACGCGCAGACGATGGCGGAACGGGGTTTTGTGACCATTGCCTTCGACCCGTCCTACACTGGTGAAAGCGGCGGAGAACCCCGTTATGTGACTTCGCCCGACATCAGCACCGAGGATTTCAGTGCAGCCGTTGATTTTCTCGTCACACGCGCTGAGGTCGATCCCGAACGTATTGGAATTATCGGTATCTGCGGCTGGGGTGGATTCGCCATAAACGCTGCCGCTATCGACACGCGTATCAGGGCAACGGTCGCATCAACCATGTATGATATAAGCCGCGCAAACGCCAACGGATATTTTGATTCGATAAATGCCGATCAGCGTTACGAGCTTCGTAAACAACTCAATGCACAGCGCACGGTTGATGCGAAGAACGGCACGTATGAACTTGGCGGAGGTGTGCCGGATACGTTGCCGGACGATGCCCCTCAGTTTGTAAAGGACTACCACGCTTACTATAAGACCGATCGCGGCTATCACAAACGCTCGTTCAACTCCAACAGTGGCTGGAACAAAACTTCGGCACTTTCATTTATCAATGCGCCTATTCTTGCTTACAGTGACGAAATTCGCAGTGCCGTGTTGTTGATTCACGGCGAAAAAGCACATTCCCGCTATTTCAGCGAGGACGCATTCAAAAAACTGAAAGGAGATAACAAGGAGTTGGTGATTATTCCCGGCGCAAGCCATGTCGATTTGTATGACCGACCGGATATAATTCCCTTCGATAAGCTGACTGAGTTTTTCACAGAAAATTTAAAATGAGCTATGGACACAAAGGAATTTTTAGCACACATGGATTGTGGGTTTCCTGTTCACGGCGGTTCGGAGGTACTCGAATACATGCACGTGTTGGCGCAGGATGCCATGCGGATTACTGCCGAGCTGAACGGTAGTTATCACGAGCCTGAAGAAGTCCGCATCCTGTTTTCGAAGTTGATTGGCAAGCCGGTGGATGCTTCTTTCGGCTTGTTTCCTCCGTTTTATACGGACTGCGGCAAAAACATCACCATTGGCAGGAATGTTTTTATCAATGCCGGCTGCCGTTTTCAGGATCAGGGAGGCATTACGATTGGTGACGGTGCATTAATCGGTCACAACGTGGTACTTGCCACGCTTAATCACGACTTGGCACCGGACAAGCGCAGCACGATACATCCTGCTCCAATCGTAATCGGCAGGAATGTCTGGATTGGCGCAAGTGCGACGCTTGTTCCCGGCGTTACCGTTGGCGACAATGCCGTCATAGCCGCCGGTGCGGTAGTAACGAAAGACATACCGGCTAATGTCGTCGCAGGCGGCATCCCCGCAAAAGTCATCAGACAAATTAAAACGGCGGAACAGTCATGAAGCGACCCTACATCATTTGCCATATGGCTTGCAGCATAGACGGCAGGATTATTTTTGCGAACTGGGGTAACTCGATACCCTCAGCAAAGTATTTGTCGCTTTACAACCTGTGCCACGACCGTTATGACAGTCAGGGCTGGCTCTTAGGCTGGGTATCGCTGGAAAATGATTCCTCGCAAGAAGTCCTCCCCGACCTGATAAAGCCTCAAATGCCCCTCAAAAGAGACCCGTTTGTGGGGGACGATCAAGCTGAAACATTTGCTGTTATCATCGACACCAAAGGGAATTTAGTATGGCGGACAAACAACATAGCCGGCGACCATATCATAGCCATACTTACCGAGCAGGTAAGCGACGAATACCTGTATTACCTCCAGCGCAAAAGCGTATCCTATATTTTTGCAGGCGTAAACGAAGTGGATTTGAAATTGGCGGTGGAACAGTTGAGGGAGATATTTTCCATTGAGCGTATCATGCTCGAGGGAGATGGTTGTCTGAATGGCTCGTTTTTCAACGCCGGTTTGATGGATGAAATAAGTCTTTTACTGCTGCCCATAGCCGATGGTACGCCCCATGCGCAAACGGTTTTTGAAGTAAGTCATCCCCTGCGCAAAAATCAGGCAACGCACCTGCATCTTGCCGAAGTACACCAACTGGAAGAGGATGTTTTATGGTTGAAATATAAAATCAATAACAAATGAGAAAGACACTTCAGATATTTTTTGTATTGGGGATGGCAGTAAATGCTTACGCCTGCAACCCCGACAGGAACGACTCGGCAAATACGCCGTCGCTTTCCGAAACGCCGCAGCCCGGACAACTTAACAATAACAATGATAAAATGAAAATACAGCTAACAATCGGCTCGACCGCGTTCACCGCCACGCTTGTCGACAACACCGCGGCAACCGCTTTCAGGGCGATGCTGCCGATAACCGTTTCCATGAGTGAATTGAACGGCAATGAGAAATACTACTACCTCCCCGGCACCCTCCCGACTTCCGCATCCAATCCGGGAACAATCCGAACCGGCGATTTGATGTTATATGGGAATAATTGCATCGTGTTGTTTTACAAAACCTTTTCAACTTCATACCGCTATACAAGGCTTGGGCGAATGGACAATACTTCTGGACTTGAAGCTGCACTCGGTTCGGGTAGCGTAAACGTTAAAATAGATAAGATGGAAGCGACAACCGCTCTTGAGCAGGCAGCCATACCGGATGCCCCCCAAGTGATTGTGGACAACTGTCGACTAAGAATAATCGGTGATTTTATCAGGTTTTCTCTGATGGACTTGAATGGAGGCATCATCTTGCAAGGCAATAAGCATACGGTAGATATTTCAAATTTACTTTCAGGTTTTTATTTGGTAAAAATAGATACGCGGATGAACACGCTGGTCAGGAAGATAGTTAAGAGATAATTTATGAAAAGACCATACATCACTTGCCGAGGGTGTACGAGCTTACTATTAACCTGCTTGCCATGTCAAACGTTTTTCTGCCCGTCTTATTCTCCCGATCATTGAAAGGTAATATCACATATAACTGTTAAACAGATAAAAATATGAACAGGTCAAAAAGTATAGGACAGTCCGCCCCGCCAATCAATTCAACCGATATCAGCCGTCGCGACTTCCTGAAAACGGGTGCGGCGATAGGTACGACAATAGCGGCAGTTCCCGCTTTGCATATCATGTCTTCGTGTCACCCGTCGTCAGCCGGCAGGTCCGATACAGCCATACGCAATCCGCTTATTACCCAACGCCGCACATTGGGCACGGGCGATGCTGCCTTGGAGGTATCCGCTCTTGGTTTGGG
>JAISRS010000273.1 GCA_031273485.1 Prevotellaceae bacterium | reverse complement strand
AGAGAGAGAGAGAGAGAGCATCTTCTCGCGCGTACAGTACTAATAATATATCCTGTACGCAAGAAAAGCGTAACGAATTTTCTACATATATATATAATAAAACCTTTGTGGAAGAAGATATTTCTTCTACGAAGGTTTTTTATTTATACTAATAACCGAAATAAATACTTATGTAATAATAATAATATTAAATAATTAACCGTTTTAACTAACAATTAAATAACAATGCTTATGGGAAAAAATGAAAAAATTTAAACAAATCTACAAAACACGGAAGATATTAGATATCTGTCTGTAGCGTGGGTTGGATATTATTAAATAAAAATTCCGACCAAATTCCGATCCTCTTGGTCGGGGATGTAAACATACAGATTTAAAAGGGTTTTAAACTCCGACTAAATATTATTTAAACACACGTACAATATAAATTTATGCCGAATGGACATAAATAACAGGTTAAAAATAATTGCCGTTGTCTGTAATGACAGCGCGGGGTTGTTGACCCGAACAGAGTTTCGGGCAACGATAGTTCAAACAAGTTTCGACATACCATTGTCTTCGGAATATGGCGTGTTAGATAAAGGCATGTTTTATAACATGCTGAAAAAATTGCTGAAAATTTTCAGCACACACATTTATTTAACAATGAAATTTTTTAATTATTTTTTTATACACAATTATAATTTTATATTTTATGAAAACAAATCTCTTTAAATTAGTTTTTGTTATGCTTTTGGGCATAACTGTATTGGGTTCTTGTAAAAAAGACGACAAAGAACCAGAACCGGTAACTCCGGAAATCACGCTTTCCGCACCGGCGGATGGCGCTACTTTCAACATGGCGGCGGCTGAAAATGCAACCGGTATCACTTTCACATGGACGAAAGATGTGCAGGTAACCGATTACCTGCTCAAAGTTTCTACCGAACAAACTTTTGCAACTACGGTTGTGAGCGTTTCGGGTAACCAGAATTCATATCTCTGGACATCTACCGAAATCGAAGCAAAATTAGTGGAATTAAGCGTAGATTACGAATCGTCGAAGACGCTCTACTGGACGGTGGTATCGGCAAAACTCGATCAGGAAGCCGACACCGAAACACGCTCATTTACTATCACCCGCAAGCAACACCCGCCAAAATACGGCGAATGGCTGTTTGAGGATCCTGCAAATTTCGGCAAAGCGACAGTAGGCAACGACCTGGAACTGAAATGGTGGAGTGCAGGCGGAATTGCAGAATCGGAAATGTTTAATCCTGTAGCAGGCGTTTCGGGCAGCGACCAGGCAGTCAGACTTCACAATTACGGATGGTTTATTGCAAGGCATGGCATCACACCGATTGGAACTGATACCCACATCAATACCTACACCATTTTATGGGATGTGAATATCCGCACTCCGGCTACCTTAGCTTATGGCTGGATGACAACCGATGTGAATCACAACACTCCGACATATCACGGCGATGTCCGGATAATATCTTTGTCTATAGAAAATCCTAATGATGAAGGACTCACCGGCGGTAATATTTCAGGAATCCAAAACATGTGGTCGGTAACAAGCAGCGATGATTTGGACGATTACCATTTCCCGTCAAATCAGTGGAAGCGTTTTATTCTCAGGGTTGATTTGGAAAATCAAGTTATGGAAGCCTTTGTTGATGGTGATATTAAAGCCAAAACGATAGATGCGATGAAGGGAAGTCTTATCCCCAACAATTGCATCTGGGCTTGGCTGCCCGAAGGCGTAGTACTTTTCCCGCCTCATGGAGGAGGCGGCTCACATGAAGCGCTTAGAGTGGATGTTTCGCGGATAACAATCTGGGATTACTGCCTGACGCCGACAGAAATAGCGGCGCTCGGAGCAGCCGGCGCCCCGACGGATATCGGCAATAACTGATAGTTGTATACTAAAAGATAGCAATGAACCCGAACAGGGTTTTGAACCCTGTTCGGATATTGCTGTCCGAAACAAAAATCTATAAAAAAAACAGGTCATGGGGTAAATGGAATTACGAATTAAAAATTACGAATTACGAATTTAAAAATCGTGAAATGTCCGAACCTTGATTAAAGGATTAACAAGATTTTTTTACAGGATTGACAAGATTTTCAGGATTGACAATTGTGTAGATTAAAAAAAACCGTGGATTAAAAAAAAAATCACGGATTAAAAAATTCATGTAATTCGCAAAATCCGCAGGATTTAATTCGTGGAAATTCGCAAAAATCCGCAGAATTAAAATTCGTGTAATTCGTGTAATTCGTGGATAAAAGAAACCGTGGATTAAAAGAAAAATCACGGATTAAAAAATTCATGTAATTGACTACGTCGAACTTACGTTTCGTAAAATCCGCAGGATTTAATTCGTGGAAATTCGCAAAAATCCGCAGAATAAAAATTCGTGTAACTCGTGGATTAAAAAAACCGTGGATTAAAGAAAATCACGGATTAAAAAATTCGTGGAGACATGACCAAAAAGTAAAATAAAATTCTATGACAAATAATAAAATTCTCAGAAAAATTCCCGTAACAGTCCTGTTACTGTGTTTTTTTCTTTGCTGTTCGCACACACTGTTTTCACAGGGCAACG
>JAISRS010000130.1 GCA_031273485.1 Prevotellaceae bacterium | reverse complement strand
GCAATATCCGAAAAAGAAAAAAAAATCTATGCTCTGAATAACAATGAAGGACATGAAGATAAAATATATGTGTATTCCATCCCCGACCAATAAATTATATGAAACCTCCAGCTTGCGCGGAAAATAAACACCAAAATAACCGCCCGCAATATAAATTTATGCCACAATCCAAGAAAAAAACAGTGCGCTAAAAAAAATAGACAACGTATATGATTAAATATAAACAGATAACAGACAGAAAAAAATGTTACAATTGTAGCTTGCAGGAGAAAAATATAACCAGTACCTTTGTGACATTATTTAATTAAAATTTTCAAAAACATGAAAAAGAAAGTATTTGGCGGAATCGCCATGTTAGCAATCGCAGGAGTATCTGCTGCGAATGTCGTAATGAACTCGCAGAATAACGAGTAAAAATAAACATAAATACATGAAATCAGAATATCTAATGGTCTTTATTATTGTTCTTTTTTTATTTTCCTGCAATAAAAAAAGTCAAAAGGAAGTTTTATATACAGATAAAATTATTTCTGCTGAAAAAATAAACAGTGGAGATTTTTTATTATCAAGCATTACCGACTCCGTTTCATTTGTGCCTTTGGAAACTGCGGACGAGTGTTTGATTAAAAATGTAGATAAATTATACTGGATAAACGATAGTATTTTTATTCTTGACAAACAGGGGAATAATAAGGTATTAGTATTTGACGGCGCCGGTAGATTTATCCGAACTATAGGGGCTGTAGGGAACGGACCCGGAGAATATATACAACTGAATGATTTTTGTGTGGATACGCTTTCACGATGCCTTTATTTTTTATGCAGCAGATTTAATATTTATCAATACAGTTACGAAGGAAAGTTCATCAAAAAGCGTAATCTTCAAGACTTTTATGCGGATAATATTGAATATAATAAAGGCAGATTGTTTTTTGCAGCAAGTGGACCTCCGGGAGGGCAGCGCTATCCGAAAGATAAAGGCAACGGATATGGTTATAATTTGATTGTTACAGATACATTGGGGAAAATTCTGTATGAGGAATTTCCAAATGAGATATTTGGAGATAATCGCCGTTTATTAGCAAGACCATTCTACACTCTTGATTCCATAATTTTATACCGGATTTATTTGGACCATCACATTTATGGCGTAAAAAAGAATAATGAATTATTTGTCCATTATTACATTGACTTGGGAGATAATGCATATACGATAAATGCATACACGATGACCAAGCCGCCCAAATCCTATCCAAGGGAAGTATATGAAGAAATATTATCCAGACATCGCGTAATAAGTCATATTGTTGAAAACGGCACGCATCTGCTGTTTTTCTTTTTTAATAGGAGCAATCCAATGTGGGGCATTTATGACAAAAAAACGGAAACATGTAATTGTTATTATAAAAAAAATATGATCGATGATATTACAGGTTTGTCAATTTCTTTCTTCGAATATGTAAATAAAAATACATTCATCGCTGTTGTACATGCTTTTTCTATAATTGACCAAAAGGAGAAATTTAAAAATAAAGCATGGTTTGAGAATTTAAATTTATCGGAAGCAAGTAATCCGGTACTTTATGTTATAAAAACTAAAAACTGACATATCTCAAATAAATGAGAAACATAGTTATATTTTTACCCGTCATTATGTGCTGCTTCTTTTGCTGCAAGGGAAACAAAAACAAAACTGAAATACAGGCGCAAGAAACAGTATTGGAATGGACAGGCAAGCAAATTCAATATCCGGGAGATGTGCAGTGTTGCGTATTGGGGAAAGATACGATTTCAAATTTATGCAACAGCTTACTGCAAAAAGAATATAAAATTCTGTTGTATGTGGATTCTGCGGGATGCAGCGGTTGTCGGTTGAAACTTTTGGAATGGAAACAACTGATAGCAGAAGCAGATACTCTTTTCCCTCAAAAATTGGCTTTCGTGTTTTTTATTCAACCCAAAAGCAAAAAAGAAGCGATCTTTTTATTCCGCAAAGACAATTTTCGCTATCCGGCATTTATTGATATGAACGATGACTTAAACAAACTAAATCATTTCCCCACTCAAGTAGAATTCCAATGTTTTTTGTTGGATGAAAACAATAAAGTATTGATGATTGGTAATCCTGTATTGAACGTCGCTCGCGCGGATTTGTAATCCGCGCGTCCCCCCACTCCTCCAGCGTCGCTCGCGCGGATTTGTAATCCGTGCGTCCCCCCACTCCTTCGTCGTCGCTCGCGCGGATTTGTAATCCGCGCGTCCCCCCACTCCTCCAGCGTCGCTCGCGCGGATTTGTAATCCGCGCGTCCCCGCCGATGTGCGTGGAACAACGATAAACGGACGCGGCGGCACGGGTTGCAAACCCGCGCAAGCGGAAAGTCCTCTCAACCCCTAACAGGGATTTTAAACCCTGTTAGGGGGCGCAAACGCACAAGGGAACGCGCGTCTCAGCCCCCTTAGGGGGGCTGAGGCTGGCTGTTTGCTTTATAAAAATAAACCATTACCTTTGTTTCGACATTTATTTTAAAAACTTCTTTTTTATACATTTAAAACATGAAACATTTTACTTGTTCAGTATTACTCATCGGATTTCTATTCTCCTGTTCACAACATATTGACAAGGGTGAAGCAGAATCCATAGACATGGATAAATCCGACAAAACAGACTTTTCGGATTTATTCAGCGAATATAAACTGATTTTTCCCGAAGCCAAAGATTCGGCATTTTTTGGACTTCAGATTCTCAGGATTGAAAAATATCAAAATAAAATTTATCTCTTGAATCAGGTGCAAAGGGAACACAATCTTTTATGCTTTGATACAACCGGACGCTTCTTATTCTGTATCGACAGAAAAGGTAACGGACCCGGAGAATACTCATATCTCGGCGATTTTTTTATCGACAAACAGCTTAATATGCTCGTTCTGGACGCGAGCAATCAATATCTGTACTGTAATTTAAACGGAGATTATCAATATACTCGAAAAAAACAGTTTGCATCGCCAATGATGACCCGAAGAACCGCCGAATTTAACAACAGTTTGTATGTGAGTTATTATGATTGTACCAACAAAGATGATTGCAGTGATATTTTATTTCTTGACAGAAATACTTTAGAAATAAAAAAATCCGTGAAATGTACAAACAGCGTTTATGCAACTTTTACGCCTCTCCTGCCGTTGAGCGTCTTGAGTGACGACAAAAATACTGTTTACTATTACGGAGGAAATGATACAATTTATGACATATCAATAGACAGGGATATTGTGCCGGTGTATTACGCCGATTTTGGCGACGGACAACAAATCTTTAAAAAGAATTTCAAGAATACCGGTCAAAAAGCATTAGAAGCCGCCGTACATAATAAAAAACGCAGGACAACATTCACTTTTTTGAGCAACGAAAAATATTTTGCCATAACTTATGCAGAAATTGATGTTGATAATTTAGACAAGATGTTCCGCAGTTCTACCGTATTTTACGACAGACATAAAAAGAGGTCATACAACACGAATAAGATGAATTTTGATATATTTAATTCCGTCACTAATTCCAAATTAGTTTTGCTTGGCTGCGCCGACGGTTATTTTTATGCAACCCTCAGCTCTGTGTTCAGCGACGAAGAAATCCAACGCATGGCAAAAAGTAAATACTTGTCGGAAGCCGACAAAAAGGCTCTGCTGAAAATGGACGAGATGTCGAATCCTGTAATAATGGTGTTTAAATAGGGGGAAGAAGGAAAGAAGGTACTTATAGACCTTAAAATCGACAAGGCTTTCGACAGTAAGTTAACCGCCAAAAAAAGATTTAGCCACAAATTCACAATTCTATCCTACAATTTGCACTATAATCAGTCGTCCGCCGTCTTCTTTAGAGAGCAGGATTTGTTTTCCGTCGGAGAGTTCAACGGCTTGACCGATTGCGATTTTTTTTCCATTCGTTTTATCTTCCAAATCGTTAAGACGCTGATTTATCAGCAGCCATTTATTATTATGGAAAA
Source organism: Prevotellaceae bacterium (assembly GCA_031273485.1). Taxonomy (GTDB): domain Bacteria; phylum Bacteroidota; class Bacteroidia; order Bacteroidales; family UBA932; genus JAIRLF01. Next base: position 5,692 of record JAISRS010000130.1, on the reverse strand, counting down.
CAAAATATCCTACCGGTTTTTTTTGTTCGTCGGTGAGGCGTTCGTTGGGCGAGATGTTTCTATTGACATGCCATTGATACAGATATTGATTATGAAATACCATCAGTCGGTAATCGTCGGGAGTGAAAGTACCTGCACGTCTCGAAGAATAGAGATTCAAAACAGGAAGAACTCCCTTGTATTCAGTGCCGCAGAAAGGACAGCGAGGTTTTGTTGTGTTATCAAACACAAACCATTTGTGCCAACACTGCGGATTTTGACATGGCTGCATCAAATCAACGGTTTTCAGCAGAGCGTCTTCCCATTCGTTTGCCGTGGGTCTTTGCGCGGGATTATGTAATCCGTCGATAAAAGCTCTGTCGAACAGTTTTTTGAGATACGGACCACACACCGTATATGGAGTTTTGTCGGGGTTGCCCTGCGGCAATTGACTTGGATGAAGTTGATTGATTTTTACCCTGTTGGACTTGTCGGACGGATGTTCGACAAACAAGGCTTTGGAACCCATCGAAAGTTCCTCGTCTTTAGCCGAATCGAGGTCATGCACTTTGCCGCCTCTCAAAGGGTGACGATAGAGGAGATACATGTAAATCATCACAGCCAGAGCGTGCCGGTCGGTGACGATGCTCGGCAGTTTTCGTGTGGGGTCTTCCAATTTGAGATGTTTGGTGGCGATGACTTCGGGAGCGATAAAATCGGGTGTTCCCAGCACGTCGGGAGGATATTTTCCGGGGACAACCAAGCCGTCGATGTCTATTATTGAGGCTCTTCCGGAGGTAGGGTCTATCAGTACATTTTTGTACGACAAGTCCGAATGAGCAAGTCCGGCGGCATGTAAGCGTTTCACGGCTCGACTGATACGGATACATATCTGGAAATATTTAAACCAGTCGCCTTTTTCTTCCGGAGCCAGAAATTTGTTTTGATTTTTGGCGGAAGCGAACCATTTTCCTTCCTTTTCTTTTCCTTTGATACCAAGGAAATCGTTATTCACAGAGCCTTTTGCAAAGAAAAAATGCCTTTGATAAGTGGGACAGGCAACTCCGACCCTGCCGTTGTATTCCACAATTTTTGTAGGCCAGCAAAACAAATCTTTCCAATAATCGCCGCCGGCGGATTTAAATATTTTTTCACGATATATTCCGGTGATATTTTGCAGACGGTCTTTTGCGTTAAAGTCCTGTTTATCTCTGAAAAACGCAACCACATACGATTTATCGGGACTGAAATATACGTCCTTCATGCCTCCCGCCCCTATGATTTCGTCAATAAACTCGACGTCAGAGCCATCGGAGGCTTTTATTTTTACTGTTTTTGCCATAATCAATATAAAATTGCAATTGTTCTGTCATCATGATTACCTTGCGACCAGAAATCCAGCCATGTAAGAAGCTGATCGGCAGTCGCTGCGTTATCGTCCGAAAAATCGACGCTTTGCGACAGGTCGTGCCACAAATCGTGCCATTTATCAATCTGTTTCAGATTGGCGTCCGTTTCAAATTTCGGGTCGGTTACTCCGTCCGTCATCAGAATCAGGGCTGTGAAGTCGGGAACAATGTCGAAACGCAACCTCCTGTAAATCTCCGCAGATTGCATTATTTCCTGCATAGTGAGAAAGCGGGTTTGTCCGGCAAATTCGCCGCCGTCGGCTTCGCCCAGAATTTTCAGAAAACCGTTCTCTTTACCATAAATGCCTATACCGCCGTCGCCTACCCAGAATGCTCCGACAAACCAGCCAAAGTCAAACCGTTTGCAAACGGAAAGTATCAGTGTTGTGGAATAATCTTTCAGGGGAGCGCCTTTTGCCTTCGATTCCGCAACGATATTTTTGTAGGCTGTAAACGCCGCATGTCCTGCAATTTCGTACAGAATCTTTCCAACCTCGTTCCGCATTTCCTGCGACGGGTCGTTGTGAAACGTTTTTATCCGCTGTTCAAATGTTTCTTTGTTGGCGGCAATCTTTTCGTTGCAATATTCAATCACTGTTTCACAGGCGATTCGCGAACCTTCTCTCGAATATCTTGCCGAGCCTGCTCCGTCGGCAACAACCATCACGTACCATTCCGATTCGTGGTTGAACGATAATTTAAAATGGTCGTCCCGCGGTTTGCCCTCATGCGCATGTGAACGTCCACGCTGACTGGCGGCTACCATATTTTTACGGGGTTGTTCCTTTGCGCCGATTCCGAGAAAACCTCTGGTTTTTTTTGCGGCGACTGCTACAAACTCCTTAGCTTCATCCGGTTTATAGTAGTCAATATCTGTTGGAGTGGTAATATTTTTCCACAGCGAACGCGGATCGGGATTGATGATTAATATAATATCTCTGTCAAAAACAGGTTTTCCGTCAACCCAGTCTTTACGTTTGCATTGCATCTTTATCCGGTGGTCGCCCGACTTGTTGGGCTTGCCTTTTATAAGTTTTGTTTCGGGGTCAAATGCCAGACCTATATCTTCCAGTCCCAGAAACTTTACTGTGGCTATTTCGGGTATAAATTTCTCTATCTCAAACTTAAAACAATATTCCTGATTGACTTTGCCGTTGTCTATTTTTATATATTTACTTTTTATCATGGCTTCCAATTCGTTGTTCCTCGCTTTTTCCGAATTATTCAAAACATAATGGTTTTTGATAACAGGCTTTTGGTCTAAATCCGAAGAGTTTAAAAAAGATGTCGAAGAATCTTCCGGAACGGAAGATTGAACGTTGAGTTCGAAGCTTTTATCCTGAATTTGTTCATCTTCGGATGATGTTTCGGATGTTTTGCAGGATTTATCAAGTGAATTTTGCTGATTTTCATCATGATTTTCATCTTGAGTATTTTCGGCTACGACGGCATCATTCTCTACTTTTTGAGAATATTCTCTAAGTTTTTCATCAAGAAAATCTTCTATTTCCGCTTTATAGCGATTAACAAAATCTTCCAATTTGCCGGAAGATTCTAATTCCTTGACTTGTTCGCCAACTTTAAGGTTATTTAATAAATCGTTAAATGTCATATCTTTTTAATTTTAATTATGAATTATGACAACATTCGTAATTCATAATTCATAATTCAATTCACCCTGTTGTTCTTGTTATGTTTGCGCTGCCGCTGCTTAGTTCGAATTTCGCTTCGACGCCGCACCATGGGCATTTAGTAATTTTCTCTTCGCCCGAACATAATATTTTGCCGCAGGAGCAATAGCTGAATCCGTATTGATTTCCGCAGCAGGGGCAAGAGGGGAATCCGATTAAGGAATCGGTACTGACGGTATTGTTTTTTACGGAGGCATCCGTCAGTTCAAAATATGCGTTATCAACAGGATATGCGCCCGTTAGTTTATAATCGAGTACGTTCATCGACAGGTTTTCAAATTCGCTTGGCGACAGACGTTTTTTATATTTAATCAGATAGGGGCGTTTGGTTGTTTGGCATTTACCCAGAATTACGGCGAAATTGTCGTCGATATTAACCCTTTGGTGTTTGCTCAAATCGATTTTCGACAGATAGTCGTCATTCAGCGGGGCAAGATGTACTCCATCGTCGTTGATTTCGCTGACGCTCATGCTACTGGTTTTGATGGATGCTGTGACCCATTTGAAAAACTGTTTAAATGATTCCTGATCGGTATTTTTCAGCAGCAGCACATTTTCGGTTATTTTGTCGAAAATATTCACATTGACATTGTCGCCGAGAGAGATAACAATCAAATTACTACTTCTGTCGTATTTTTGTTTCCAGCGTTCAAAAGCGCCCTCGCAGTCGTCTGTAGGATTTCCGTCCGTAAAGAGGAAAACGATTGGTTTCCAGTCGCCTTTTTCTTCCAGAGTTGTTTTTTTGATATTTTCGGAAATATCCTTCATCAGGAAATCCAGAGCTTTGCCCAGAGAAGTGCCGCCGCCTATCGGGAGTTTTGGCGGATAGAAATTGTAGAGTTCCACCATTGAGGTGATTTTTTGCGCCTTGCCGGCAAAAACAATAATCGACAAATAGACGGTTTCGAGGGCATACGGGTCGGTGCGCAACTCTTTTATAATGGCTGCAATACCTTCCTGAACCTGCTCCACAGGTTCGCCCACCATCGATTCGGAAACATCAATTAAGAAATAAATTGGTAATCGTCGCATGATATTAATATTTTATGTTTTAAATAATACGTTTTTGAGTTGATACATATACGGTAGAATTGCCTGTGATTCGGTACATTGTCAAGCCTTCGCCTCCGAGAAAGCCTGCGCCGGAGAATTTCGACTGAAGCTGTGAGATGGATTGGGCATTGATGCAGATAAAGTGTTTTTCATCGACCTCAATTGCGGAGCCTGCCTTGACGTCCAAACGAACCGCAACGCCAAAAGTATCAAGGAATACGGTTGCATCGCCGGTGATTTTTTGGAGCATCAGACTCGAATTGCTTATCAGGGAGGAGAGGTTGAGCGAAAAATCGACGTCCACATTTTTGGTGGACGCTACATAAAGTCCTGCACGGCAAACAATTTGCCCGTCGAAGGATTTCAGATCCAATGGAAGCAAACCCATCTTTCCGGAGATCAGCAGTTTCTTTGCGCTGTTGGAACGATTGGTCAGTTCCATCAAAAAGATACTTTCGCCCGACAGTTTGCGTTTCAACAAGCCAGTCAGTCCTTTATCCATCACTTTCACGTTCTTTTCGATGCCTTCTTCGTGATAAACGATGGCGCCCTTTTCGCAGTAGAAACACTCCAACGGATTGAGTTCTACTTCAAGACTTTTAAAGTCATATCCTACTATTTTGCAATTCATCCGTGCGGTGAAAATAAATGTTTGTTGATAAATTATTCAAAACTTGGTATTAATCTACTAACGAAGATAACAAAATATACAATAGCAACTGCAAGGATACACAGATAAACAATTGTGAGATAATAATAAAAAGTAAACAGTGATTTCAAATTCTTAATACCTTCTTCAAAATCTTCCTGACTGTCACTTACCAAAGCAGATTTTACCCGCTTGCTAAATTGAAACAGATAATTGGATATGAAATATGAAATTATTGTAACAATGATAGCGGTCAAGACGTTGGCGGCACGTCCATAAAACAAAAGTATTATTCCGCTTAATGCTATTAAACCGCAAGCAATAAAGCCCACTATAGCCAAAAAGTTACCACATTTTGCAGCCTTTTCCAAATAGTTCCTGATCATTTCCGAAACAGTCAGGTTGTTTTTTTCTGATAAATTTTCCATAATATTTTAATTTTTATTTTTAATCAGGTTGTTTTTCCCGATAAATTTTCTGCATTATTGTAATTCATAATTTAAGTTTTTAATTCGTAATTTTTAATTGCCAATTCACTTTGCTATTTCCTTAAACAAATGAGGTGTTTCTCCGTAAACGGGCAGTTTACCGTCCCATTTTTCGATATACATTTGCTGGATGATCAGGGGAGTTAAAGCAGAGGCTTTCAGGTCGTTCACCTTTTTTTCGGCTTCCGCCGTGATAATTTTCGCTTTGGCGTCGGCTTCAGCCTGTCGCAGTCGGTTTTCTGCCTGAATAGCTTCCTGCGTGGTTTTATTTTTGGCGTCTATGGCGTCTTTCAGCGATTGCGGAGGGACAAGATTTGAGGTTAATTGCTGATAAACGAATCCTTCTTCTTTCAGAGTGGCGGAAAGTTTGTTTTGCACCTCGTCTTCAAACTGTTGGCGGTTGCTCATCAGCGAATCGGAGGG
>JAISRS010000092.1 GCA_031273485.1 Prevotellaceae bacterium | reverse complement strand
CTGTCCGGATTGTTTCATTCTTTTTTGAATCGCATTTCGATGTGCAGCTTCATAGCGTCGAAACCAGTTTGTACTTCTTTTGTCAAATAATGTTTATAATTCATTCTATTTTTGTTTGTTGTATAATAACAGATTAACTTGTTTGCCTCCTGTTTGAGATATTCATCCGTATTCCCGGATATTATTTTTTTGATGTGTTTTACTCTGTCTGATTAACTTTCAGGCAATGCGTCTTTGCGTTCTTTGACCCAACAACTTCGTTTCAAATCATCTATAATTGCTACTTTGGCAAATGTTGCCAAATGTTCACATACGATAATAATCCGGAATTTGAGTCGCTTTGGGATATTTTTTCTGTTTGCCATCGTGAAAAAAATTGTGTAGATACTATTGACCCCAAAGGGGAGGCTAAGTCGCAGTCTTATTATCCGGCAGGTTTTTAGGATAAGGACTATAAGGTCTATAAGGACTTTAAAGACCTTATAGTCCTTACTCACATAGAAACTTTGTTTTGTATAAAAAATTATTACTGATTTTGCTTCGTCACATTTATAATATTAACTGATAAGAAAATGGAATGCTTTTTTTCACACAATCGCCGGATAAATAAAGCAGACAGCTGCAAAAGCGCCAACTGCTTCGATATGATTTTTGAGAAAAAAAAGAAAAAACAGGAATCTGTGCTTTGAGTAATAAATTAAAAACAGGAAAAATGATTCTCAAAAATGAGCTGAAAACAGGAAAAATGAAAATAACTAAAAATATTTTCATACAACCAACAGAAAAAGTGGAAAAAACTAAAAACATTTCCATTTTTCCAACAGAAAACATACTGCCGCCGTTCGGCGTAGCCGTCATTGGTAGATGTAGAGACGCAATGCATTGCGTCTCTACCATAGCGCCTCAAAATAAGATTTAGCCGTAATTCGTGGATTAAAAAATTCGTGTAATTCGCAAAAATCCGCAGGATTTAATTCGTGTGATTCGTGTAATTCGTGGATTAAAAAAAATCGTGGATTAAAAAATTCGCGAACAAAGAAAAATTCGTGTTAATTCGATGATTTTTGTTTGAAATATCCTTTATCTTTCGGTGTTTTGCGAATATTTCTTCAAAATTATTTCATTTTGTAGAGCTTACACAGCGTACTGAATAAAAGATGATTACTGAAACGAAATTTATCTTTGGAATAAAAAAAATATCAACCTGAATAAAAAAAACGTGAAACATCTACTTTTTTGTTAATTTTGTGCGCTTTTGAAAAAATAGATTAATGGAAAGAAAATTGATAATATCGCCATCGCCCCACATTCACAGTAATGTGACAACCAAACGATTAATGACAGATGTTATAATCGCTTTGATTCCGGCGTTTTTGGTATCAGCGTATTTTTTTGGTGAAAAAACCATATTTGTTACTGCCGTATCGGTGGGAGTATGTGTTGGTTTAGAGTGGTTTTTGCAAAAATATGCGTTAAAAATCAAGCCGACAATATCCGACATGTCGGCTTTGCTCACAGGTCTGCTGTTGGCATTGAATCTCCCGCCCGACATACCTTTATATATAGTTGCTGTGGGAGCGATTTTTGCAATAGGCGTCGCAAAAATCAGTTTCGGAGGACTTGGGAATAATTTATTCAATCCGGCAATTGCCGGACGTGTGTTTTTGTTGATTTCTTTTCCGGGAGCAATGACTTCGTGGTCTTTGCCGTCGGGATTTTTTGCCGATGCCGTTACCGGAGCAACTCCGCTTGGAGTGATGAGCCAGGGCTTGGCAGATGGTCTTAGTCCGCAGGAAATAATGGAAAACCATGGCTTGTCTTATTGGCACATGCTGTTCGGGCAAGTAGGAGGTTCGTTCGGCGAAGTTTCCGCATTAGCCTTGCTTTTGGGTTTCGGCTATCTGTTGGCGCGAAAAGTGATAACATGGCATATCCCAATAACTATATTCCTGACTGTTACGGTATTTTCGGGAATATTATGGCTTATCGACGATTCCAAAAATCCCGACCCTTTATTCCACCTGCTTACGGGAGGAATTATGCTCGGCGCAATTTTTATGGCTACGGATTACGTCACTTCGCCAATGATTAAAAAAGGCATGATAATCTATGCTGTTGGGATAGGTTTGCTGACTTTTGTGATTCGCTCCTGGGGCGCTTTCCCCGAAGGAATATCCTTTGCAATACTGATAATGAATGCAATTGTTCCGCTTATAAATATGTATGTTAAACCCAGACGGTTTGGTGAAATAAAATAAAATCTGAAAAAATGGCAAAAGAGTCATCATTTAAAAACATGGTAATCACATTGTTGGTAATCACATTAATTTCGTCGGCGCTGTTAGGCGGAGTCTATGAACTTACCAAAGACGCTATTGCAGCGGTGAAAATTCGGAAAATCAATAACGGTATCTCAAATGTATTGCCTGCGTTTGATAATAATCCGTCGGAAAACGTTCATAAAAAGTTTATTGACGGCGACACAGTGTATGTTTACACAGCAACTAAGGACGAAAAAATTGTGGGTTCGGCGGTACAAACTTTTACCAATACCGGCTACGGCGGCAAAATCGTTATGATGGTGGGATTCCTCACAAACGGGGAAATTAACAAAATCGACGTTATTTCGCACAGTGAAACTCCGGGACTTGGCGATAAAATCGAACCGAAAAAGACGGATTTCAATGTACAGTTTAACGGTAAAAATCCCAAAGATTATAAGCTCGCCATCCGCAAAGAAGGTGGAGATGTTGATGCAATGTCCGGTTCAACAGTAAGTTCCAAAGCATTTTGCGATGCCGTTGCAAGGGCTTATAAAGTATTCAGAGAAGATATAATGAAGGATCAGGGAAAATGGGACGATGTTTCCGGCGCAACACAACAGAAGAAATAAACGGTTTAAATACCGGATTATACGCATAGATTCACAATATTTTACAATAAAATAATTTAAGATATGATGAAAAAAAGAATACAAATAATACTCAGGGGAATATTTAAGGAGAACCCCGCCTTTGTACTGTTGTTGGGCATGTGTCCGACGCTGGCAACAACATCTTCCGCAATCAACGGTCTTTCGATGGGACTGGCGACCACATTTACGCTTATGCTGTCGAATTTAACGATTTCGCTTATAAGCAAACTAATACCCAACAAAGTGCGTATTCCGAGTTATATCATTATTATCGCCTCCTTTGTTACTGTTATCGACTTGCTTATGGCAGGTTTTTTGCCCGACATTCACAGTCAATTGGGAATCTTTATCCCGCTGATTACTGTGAACTGTATAGTTTTTGCCCGTGCCGAATCTTTCGCATCCAAAAACGGCGCATTGGATTCTATTTCCGACGGATTGGGCATCGGTCTCGGATTTACATTAGCTCTCACTGCTTTAGGATTTGTGAGGGAACTGCTTGGGGCTTACTCGATTTTCGGATATAAACTGAATGGAATCACGTTTTTAGAATCATTACCCAGCGACGGGATAATTATATTTATACTTGCTCCGGGCGCCTTCATCGCTCTGGCTTACCTGATTGTACTATTTAATATGTTAAAAAATAAACTGATAAAAAACAATTGATATGGAATATATTTTATTATTGATAGCCGCTATTTTTGTAAATAATGTACTTCTGTCCCAGTTTCTTGGGATATGTCCGTTTCTTGGAGTATCCAACAAAGTCACCACGTCGATGGGCATGGGAGGCGCTGTTGTTTTTGTATTGACTATCTCTTCGATAGCAACATATCTGATACAATATTTTATACTGGTTCCACTGAAAATCGAATATATGCAAACTATCATTTTTATTTTGGTGATAGCAACATTGGTGCAGATGGTAGAAATAATACTAAAAAAGGTTAGTCCGACTCTGTACCAGGCGTTAGGGATATTTTTGCCGTTGATAGTCACAAACTGCGCAGTTTTAGGGATAGCGCTGTTGTCGATACAAAATAAATACGACCTCGCCAAAACCACAGTCTTTTCCTTAGCCAGCGGAATAGGCTTTGCTTTGGCTCTGGTTCTGTTTGCAGGACTGCGCGAACAACTCGAACTCTCGTCCAACGTGCCGAAATCCATGAAAGGCACTCCAATAGCGCTGATTGTCGCCGGATTGCTCGCTATGGCTTTTATGGGATTTTCAGGAGTAGTGAAACTCTGAAACACTAATCCGGTTGACAGGCTCATTAATTATTGGGAACTTCTAAAGGGAACTCCTAAAAACTGCTTTTTCGGCGTTCGACTTCAATTTTTAAATCCTCATTTACAATTAGTAAACTCCGGTTTAAAAATCTTGTCTGCCTTGAAAAATCGAGTTTTTAGGAATTCCCTCAAGTCAATCATCCTCATAAAATCCCGTAACATCGGCGCATTGAGTTCAGAAACATCTCAATATCCTGTTCGGTTGTATCCCACGAGGTAACGAGGCGTATCTCGCTGGCGGAATCGTCCCATATGTAGAAAAAATGATTTTCGAGCAGGCGGTCGATGAGCGGCTTCGGCATTTTGAC
>JAISRS010000087.1 GCA_031273485.1 Prevotellaceae bacterium | reverse complement strand
CCCCGTTCGGCGTAGCGTCCCGCTACGCCGTGGCTAAAAGCAGGCCTCCGGCTTGCGACCCACTTTGTTGCGAAGCAAGAGCTTCGCTTTTAGCTCCGAAAACTGTTACAAGTCCTCCGGTATCAGATGTCAAAAATTCGTATGGTTTGATACAACTTATTTATAATCTTACCAAAAGCCTGCATATTCCGGTCGTGCGTCCTCCAATTTTCACTGAAAACGTGCGCACGTTTTCACAATTCGTGCGCACGTTTACGCCAAACGTGCGCACGTTTACGCCAATTCGTGCGCACGTTTATGCCAAACGTGCGCACGTTTATGCCAAACGTGCGTACGTTTACGTCAAACGTGCGCACTTTTACGCCAAACGTGCGCACTTTTACGCCAATTCGTGCGCACGTTTATGCCAAACGTGCGCACGTTTGGCGGAAACGTGCGCACGTTTTCAGGCAGTCGTTTTTTTAATTGCTGTTATTTTAACTCAAAGGGCGCAAAGAATTTCTTTTGCGACCTTTGAGTTAAAATAATTTCTTTACGAAACGACATTTTGGAATACACCCATTAAAAAAACGTGGATTAAAAAAAATCTTTCGGATTTTTTAATTCGTGTAATTCGATAAAATTCGTGGAAAAGATTCGTGTAATTCGATAAAATTCGTGGAAAAGATTCGTGTAATTCGATAAAATTCATGGAAAAGATTCGTGTAATTCGTGTAATTCGTGGATAAAAAACTCGTGGATAAAAAAACTCGTGGATAATTCGGTGACTGATTGTCCGGATTAATATATTCCGAATACATCTTTGATACTTCTAATAAATTTGCGTCTGTTTTTTGCTTTAAAGCTGGGGTCTTTGTAAGCCGGACAAATCTCGTCCTTGTAGGAAGACGGGTTAATGTGCCAGGATATAAATATTTCATGAGTTCCAAATTCCGAAATTCGTGCGAGTTCGCCTACGGCATAATCCAGGGAATATCCAACTCTGAGATTGGGCATTAGCCAAACTCCGGCAAGGCAGGCAAACTGTCCGTGAAAACGCCACATTCCGCCAATCCAGAACTTTTCATTGTGGGCTGACTTGAAATTGTTTTTTTTGAAATACAAAACTGCGCCTGCTTCAAGCCTGTTGAATCTGTCACGATAGACATGCGACAGCATAGGCTCTATGGTAGTATTGTTCGATAAATTGAGTTTGACGGAGGCATACGACCAAATGTTCATGGAGTATGATTTGAAATACGGCGATGAGAGTTTTGGTCCGAAATGTCTAATGGCTGCTCCGAGTTTTACGGGACCTTTATATTCGATTCCAAAATCGAAATCCGGCTTGGATTCCGAAATATCAGCATAATATAATTCACCGTCAACCAAATCGTCAACCAGCGCATTGGACGCGTTTTGGTTTCTGTTGAGTATCGACATGGACAATCCGAAAGAAATTAACGATTTATCGAAAATGGGAATATAATACGCATACGATAATCGTCCCGAATATGAATTGGTAAAACCTATCTGGTCGCCTGTGACAGTTAGCCCTACAGCGGAATTGAAATCGGGAATAAAATAATCCGTGCTGATGGCTTCGGTGGTCGGCGCGCCTTCCAGCCCGACCCATTGGGCGCGAGCATGCATATAAACGCTTGTGGTGAAGGTATTACCTGTTGCGGCAGGATTATACAATGCTTCATTGAAAAATCGCTGCGAAAGGTCGAAATCGCTTTGCGCCATAGAAATATTGCCGATTAACAGAAAATTAATCAGTAAGATTCGAACCCTATGCATAATGTTCATAACGGATGTTACATTGAATTGATTTGTTGAGTTTAACCGTTAACGGTATCCCTGCATTTCGGCAGGGATACCGTAACAGTTATTACTTTGCAGCTTCCTCTTTTTTATAGAGATTTCCTTATTGTGACGGATAATTGCCGTATAAATATCAGATATTTTCCAAAGCCGCCACTATAAATGTCCACCATTTTTCGACCGAAGCAATATTTACTTTTTCATCGGGCGAATGTGGGTATTTTATTGTGGGTCCGCAGGAAATCATATCCAAATCGGTGTAAACGCCGCCAAGCAATCCGCATTCCAGTCCTGCGTGTATTGCTTTCACTTCGGGTTCCCGACCATAGAGGTCGCTGTATATTTTTTTCATTTTCAGCAGAATCTGCGAATCCTGATTGGGTTTCCAACCCGGATAACTGCCTGTAAAATCGCTTTCTGCTCCTGCCAGACTAAAGACGGATTCTTCAGCTGACGCCAAATCTTCTTTAGCTGTATCCACCGAACTGCGTATCAATTGAGAAACGGTGGTCTGGTTTTTCTCCGATTTCACAATGGCAAGATTTGTAGAAGTTTCGACTAATCCCGGAATGGTGTCGCTCATGCGTATCACTCCGTTGGGGCAGGCGTATATGGCATTGATCAGCTTGGATTGAACGTCTTTTGCTATAATCGAGGCTGCCGGATTTGTTTTTTCCAGAGTTATTGTAAGTTCCGGTTCTGTTTCCTTCAATTCTGTTTTGATGATTTCCGCCAGTTCGGAGATTGTTGACGAAACTACAGACGTTTTGTCCGAAGGTACTACTATTGTGGCAAATGCTTCTCTTGGTATGGCATTGCGAACGTCCCCTCCTTCGATTGACGAGATATAAAGGTCGTTTGCAAGTTTTTTCAATATGCGGAACAGTACTTTATTAGCATTTCCGCGTCCCAGATTTATATCCAGACCCGAATGTCCGCCTTTCAGTTTGGTGACGGAGATGTTATATGTTTCCGCATTTGTTGGCGCTTGTTCGTCGGTGTATTTGAATGTAAAAGTGGCGTCAATTCCTCCGGCGCAGCCTACATAAAGTTCACCTTCTTCTTCCGAATCGAGGTTGATTAAAATTTTGCCGTTCAACAGTCCCTGTTTCAGGTTTTTTGCTCCTGTCATACCTGTTTCTTCGTCTATGGTAAACAGTCCTTCAATCGCGCCGTGTTTCAGGGTTTTTGATGCAAGAACAGCCATTGTTGCGGCAACTCCTATTCCATTATCGGCGCCCAGGGTTGTGCCGTCGGCGGTGACCCAATCGCCATCTATGTAAGCGGTTATAGGGTCTTTTTCGAAATTGTGCGCTTTGTCTTTGTTGTTTTGCGGAACCATGTCCAAATGCGACTGGAGAATTACTCCCGGATTGTTTTCTTTTCCCGCTGTTGCCGGTTTGCGAATAATCACATTGCCCACATTGTCTTTAATGGTCTCCAAGCCAAGACTTTTCCCGAAATCATATATAAAATCAACGGCTTTTTGCTCTTTCTTGGAAGGGCGTGGAACTTTAGTAAGTTCATAGAAATGTTTCCACAATTCTTGAGGTTTTAATTTTGTAATATCTTTATCCATAATTATTTTAATTAATTTTGTTTTATTTCTTTAAGCGTCAAAGTTAATAATTAATTAATTAGTTCATGTTAAAATATTCTGCGTTTTTATTATTCGGGGAATTTTTATGATTATTTGTTGTTGTTTTATAGATGTTTAGACCGTGCGCTTTTTGACGCGACAAATGTAATGAATAATGGAAAGAAGAGGGGAGGGATTTTAATGTTGTGCCACCGATTAAAGAGCGTTCAGGAGTTTTAAGGGTTTAATGGAATCTTTTGTCGTAAACAATCTTCTAACTTATAATTTTGAGTTTTGTAACAGTAAAAATAAATAATTAAATGATAACTGATTACAGATATATTTTTATTGATTTATTAGTTTTTCGAGAAAACTGTATTAAAAATTAGTACTTTTACGCCGTTCAATGAAAATTTTAAAGGTTAAGTTGAATAAGATTTTAATGATAAATAATAACTGATTAATAATTAAATGGAATCACAAATATCCAATAAAAGTACCAAAACGGAAATTTTGGAGGCTTATGAAGCTCTGTTGAAAAATGTGCAACAGGCAAAAAATGAGGTGCCTAAACAGGTACAGGAAGAGAAACACAAAAAAGAAACGGTTGAAAAGGTTTCGGGAATAACTGTAGAAGGGATTGTGAAAAATATCCACAATTTAAAATCAAATTTGAGTAATTCATTGGATGAATTGCAGATAAGTTTGAGTAACGAATTTAAAAAACTTGAAGAAATTCGTGCCGCTATTGTTATTGAAAAACAATCGCTTGAAGATTTGTATTCGTTGTCGGCAAACACCGATTCACTTGCTGCGATGTTGCTTGTACACAAGGAGAAAAAAGAAAATTTTGAAAAGTTGATGAAAGAAAAAGAAGAATCTTTTGCAACTGAAATGTC
>JAISRS010000021.1 GCA_031273485.1 Prevotellaceae bacterium | reverse complement strand
TTGAAGGCGATTTCAAAGGAGGCTTCGCCGTCTATCAATTCGTCCTTGAGAACATTAAACATTACGGCGGCTTTGAATCCCAGTCCATAGTTGTTGTCGGGTACGTAAACCGCTCCGGTACCGGCAGGCATTGACGCCAAGCCCGAAGAACCCGCAGTTTTTTCCTGTGGACGCATTCCGGAATATGCACCGCCTCCGAATCCGTTGATACGCACGGCTGGAGGAATAAGTATGCCGGGGGCGAATTTGGCGGAACCGTCAACAAACCAGTAACGGAATGATGTATTGTTTTCTTCCTTGTTTCCGAACATGGCACGAACGGAAACGTCCAGTTGCATGACTGCTTTCAGGGTCAGTTTGATCGCTCCGGCAAAACCGTTTCCGTAAACAGGGTCATTGTCTAATATCGACAGCGCTCCCTGCAACTTGAACACTTCCGCTATCTCCGCGTCCAGCGCTATGTCCGAAACTTCTACCGTTTTGTATTTCCAGATCGAACTTGAGGTTGTCCCTATTATGTTGATGCGTGTTTCGGCGGCTATCGGGCTTTTATCGCCGATAAGGGACAATTTGGCGCTGAATCCGAGTTTTGCCTCGCCGCCGGATGCCGTAAATTTTATATTGTCAACAGACAGAGGGAAACCGCCGAGTTTCACGCTTCCATTGTATCCTATACTTTGTACCGAAATATACGGCGATTCCGTTGTAATATGCAGTTTGCTAAACTCTACTCCCTTAAGTACTGCTACGCCTTTGCCCGAAGCGCTGTTTTTTCCGGCGTTTATATTCAATGAGCCGTTGAGCATGGCTTCGGGACGGAAACGTCCGTTTTCGACATTGAGCGTGATGTATGAATTGCTGTATATTGTGGCTGTTGCCGCCCAAAGGTCGAATGACAGGCTGTTTACCGGTTTGACGGTTAAGGAATATTCGCTTCCGTGAGATATGATGCCCTCGTATTCAAGATTTGCCTTTTCCGATACGGGTAATCCGATTTCTCCGGCAAATCTTGCTCCGACAAGCTGGCTGGTTTCCAGTTCCAGTGAAAAACTGCTGACCGAAAAACGCCAGCCGCTTGCGCTGCCCTGATTGATTGACAGTACGTTTTCGGCTGAAAACAGTCCGCTTATTCCGTTGTTGTCCACCAGCATGTTTTCGGCGGAGAAGGAGATTCGTTCCGCTCGGTCTTTTCTTGCAAACTGTTCGGGCAGAGTAACGCTGAGGGTACTGATATAAACGCCCTGCCAGGAATCATGCTGCCCGGGAATCAGATATTTGCTTGCATAGTTTTTGGGAAATACCGTTGCGGGAGCGTTGCGCAGGTAACTGAAATCAAAGACTGCCTGCTCAATGTTGAAAATAAATCCGTTGAGACCGACGATTTCAAAACGCGGCAGGGTAAGCGATACCAGTATGTCTTCCCAGTCGCTCACGATAGTATGAAAAGAACCGGAAACCCGCCCGTTTATGCCTTCGACGGGTTTTCCGCCGGAATCAACTTTGCGTATCAGCGTTTCGGGAAATACAACATCTGCCGTAATGCCAAGTTCCTTGAATCCGTCGCAGTTTATAGCCATATATGTTAAATCCAAGCCCGTGCCGGTGGACTTGTCAAAACCGCCGCGCAAAATCAGCGATGCCTGATTTCCGTGGATGGGAATGGTGATATCGCCCAAAAGCATTAATACGGCTTCGTCGAGAAACTGTCCGGAGTAAGCGAATTTTATTCCCTGTGCCCCGAAAAACAGCGTTTTATCTTCCTCTCCCGGTATTACAACTCTGCCGTAAACGGTCAATTCGGCATAATCGCCCCTGTGTCTGTAACCGCTTATTGCAACGCAGTATTCAACATTGCCTGTTGTACGGCTAAGTCCCATGGGAAGATTGTTCAGATCGGCAATGGTAAGATTGTCGGTATATTTACCTGTTTCGTCAAGGATGTCAAAAACCTCCATTGCTTTTTGTCGTTCCTCGCTGTTCTTATTGTCATCTGCCGCGTTGGGCATAGCGCTCAATCGCGCCATCCACAGAACAAACAAACAGAATAATATAAAAAACCGTTTTACGCCCGAATATATTTTTTGTGCTTTCATAAAATGTATATTTCTAATTTAAATTCATATAGTATCTCTGTTTTTCTGCGCTCGAAATCGTTTGCCTTTAAACAAGAGCAAGTGTTCGAGCTATGTTCTTTTAACAGTCAATGCAACTAATCTTTTTCATTTACGTCTTCATCACCCCATAATTCAAAAGTCAATTTGTTTGATAACCACAAAATAATGACATCAGGAAGCGCACCAATAAATGCAAAAAACACTATGCCTAATGCATATAACATCTGTTCGTTTATATCGGCGTTTTTAAATGTCGAGTCTTTAAATGCTGCAATTGACCAATATATAAATTTATACAGATATAGCGCACCAATAATTGCACGATTATTATATTTTATTTTTCTTTTATATTGCAGAAACGTTACTTCTTTTTCTTTCCTGACAAGAATAGATGGACAAAATGCTGTTACAACAATCAACATAGAAATCAAAATTGATATAAATATCTTAAACAAAGATACTATTGAGAATGGAAACAGATAATTCGGGAAAATAAATATCGCATAGTTGACATACAACAACCAAATTATAAAAATGTGTGTCATCCATAAATTCAGTATTTTTTTATCTTTATTTATTCTCAGTTTCATATTTGCTATATTCTTTAAACCATAGTGAATTAATCAGTTCTTTGTGATCGCTGTCCTTAATAAGGAAACAGTAAAACGGATTCTGATAAGTTATCAACCAATAATATGGACTTCTAAATTGAAGTGGATGTGGATAGTTATTCTCTTTGACGAGATTGAAGTATTCCTGATAACTGTACGTCATTATATCTGTATTTGCAATATAATCATAAGTAAAAAAATAATCATTATGGTTAAAATGTCCATATATAATATCATTTTCTATTGTATAAAAATTTAAATTTTTAATAATTTCCTCCCGATTTGTTCGCAATGAATATCCAAAAACATACTTATCAAACGTTAATGGAATAAATTGAATCACATCCGAATTATGAATACGACAGTCAAGGTTGGAATAAATTCTCATAAAATTTAACATAAAGACTGCGATACACATATATATCTTAGTGTAATAACCTGAATTTTTGCCGAAAGCGGAATTAATTCCTGTAATATATTTTAAAATTCTCACAAATATATAAATAATAACAACAAAAATCAGGCTCGTTATTAGTAGTGCATACAAG
>JAISRS010000453.1 GCA_031273485.1 Prevotellaceae bacterium | reverse complement strand
GAAAGCTACGTGCCTTACGTGGTTGAAACCTCAATAGGCGTCGATCGCATGGTTCTGCTGGTTTTATCCGCCTCGTACAGCGAAGAAACCATCGCTAAGGACAACGGCGAAACGGACGAGAGGGTCGTGCTGCGTATTCCGCCCATGCTGGCTCCGGTGAAATTCGCCGTGCTGCCGCTCGTCAAAAAGGACGGGCTGCCCGAAAAAGCAAGAGAAATAATGAATCCCCTGAAATTTGAATACAACTGTCAGTACGACGAAAAAGATACTATCGGCAAACGCTATCGCCGTCAGGACGCCATAGGCACGCCCTTCTGCATCACTGTCGACAAACAAACGCTTGACGACAACACCGTTACAATACGTCATCGTGATACTATGGAGCAGGAACGAGTTCCGGTCGCCGCGCTCGCCGATACGCTCGACAAACTTGTAAACATGAAATATGCTCTGCAAAAATTAAACACCGATTAATACACTATTTAATATATAATAAATTGAAAACTATTTTAAGACCACTGCACGTGGCGATATTCACCTTCCTGACCTGCGCAAGTTACGCACAGGCTCCCAGCTTTGACAATATTATGCGAAAATACGGGAAAGTCCTGTATCTTATGGATGAATATTATATTGATACCGTAAATATCGAGAAACTTGTAAACCAGTCCATCACAGGTCTGATGCAAGCCCTCGACCCTCATTCCTATTATATCTCCAAAGAAGACTATAAAAGTATGAATGAGCCTTTAATGGGCAATTTTGAGGGGATAGGCATCGAGTTCAGTATTTTGGAAGATACATTAATTGTGGTAACGCCCCTGTCGGGCGGACCCTCCGAAAAAGTAGGACTGCTGAGCCGCGACAGAATAATCAGGGTCGATGGCAACAACATCGCCGGAACAGGTCTTACAAACGAAAAAGTGTATTCGCTACTCAGAGGACAAAAAGGTACAAAACTCACAGTAACAATAAAACGTGACAATGCCGTGCTGGATTTTGAAATCGTCCGCGATAAAATACCAATCAACAGCGTTGACGCCGCCTACGAAGTGAAACCGGGAATTGCGTATCTCAAACTAAGCCGTTTTGCCCAAAGTTCGATGATGGAAATTAACGAGGCATTCGCCAAATTCAACAAACCCCACTCTTTGATTCTGGATTTAAGAAACAACGGCGGCGGACTGATGCCCATAGCAGTGCAATTGGTCGATCAGTTTTTGGGAGCGGGCAAACTCATAGTTTATACCGAAGGGATGCACGTACCCACGCAAAGAGCCATATCCACCGACGGCGGATATTTCAAAACAGGTAATCTCGTGGTTCTTATCGACGAAGGTTCGGCGTCGGCAAGCGAAATAGTGTCGGGAGCAATTCAGGACTGGGACAGAGGCATCATTATCGGTCGCCGTTCGTTTGGTAAAGGCTTGGTGCAGCAGGAATTTCAACTGAACGACGGGTCGGCGATACGCCTGACAATTTCAAGATACCACACCCCCTCCGGAAGAGCGATTCAGACACACTACGAAAAAGGAAAAACGGAACAGTATTATAAAGATTTCTATTCGAGAATATCGTCCGAAATGTTTAACGCCGACAGCATTAAATTCCCCGATTCGCTGAAATACAACACACTTGTCAACAATCGGGTTGTGTACGGCGGCGGAGGCATAATGCCCGATATCTACATCCCTTTGGACACATCTCAATACTCGAAATACAGCAATGCGCTGATCCGAAAAGGCGTTATTCTTCAATATGTTTCGGCATATATGGATAAAAATAAAACAACGCTTCAGAAAAAATATCCCACAGTGGAGGAATTTAAAAAATCATTCACCGTAGATGCAAATCAGTTCGGACAGATGGTCGCCTTAGGCGAAAAACAGGGAGTGCCAAAAGATGAACAGGGAATTAAAATCTCAGGCAATTATCTCAAAAAACGTATAAAAGCGCTTATCGCACGCAATCTGTTCAACGAATCAGGCTATTTCCAGATAATTAACGAGGATGATATCACTTTTAATAAAGCAATGGAAGCGCTGGAGAGCTGGCAAAAATACAGTTCGGAATATTTAGGCGCGCAACAAAATAATAAGACGGTAATCCGTTGATTAAAACGAAATAAACGTAGAGACAAATCAGTAAATGTTACCCCTTGTGGATAACTTTATTGACGTAGAATATGTGATTATTATTACTTTTGCACGGTTTAAATTTTATTGAATTTTATATGAATGAAATAAAAAACGGAATAAAATACGATTATGTTGACGATAGCGTCACTACTTTAGACTGGAGGGAACATATCCGCAAAAGGTCGGGAATGTATATAGGCAAACTTGGCGACGGAACCTCCCACGACGATGGCATATATGTTCTATTAAAGGAAGTTATCGACAACTCCATAGACGAATATATCATGGGCGCCGGTAAAAAGATAGAAATAACCGTATCGGAAGAAAAGGAAGTCCGGGTACGCGATTTCGGACGAGGCATCCCGCTCGGCAGAGTGGTAGATGTGGCATCGAAAATGAATACGGGCGCAAAATACGATTCAAAGATTTTTCAAAACTCCGTAGGACTTAACGGAGTGGGTATAAAAGCCGTCAATGCACTGTCAATAAAATTTGAAATAACTTCCTTCAGGGAAGGACAATACTCCAGAGCGCTTTTCAGTCAGGGAATTTTACAGGATTCGGAACAGGGCGAAACAAGCGAACCCAACGGAACTTTAGTCGCTTTTTCCCCGGATGAAGCGCTTTTCGGAGATTTTAACTTCAATGGCGAGTACATCGGAACAATGCTCAAAAATTATTCGTTCCTTAACGCCGGATTAACAATATCGTTCAACGGAACGCCATACTGCTCGAAAAACGGATTGCTCGATCTGTTGAACGACAATCTGAACGAAGAACCGCTGTATGCGCCCATTCATCTTAAATCGCAGGGCATAGAAGTCGCCATAACTCATGCGGAAAATTACGGCGGAAGTTTCTATTCGTTTGTAAACGGACAACATACGGTGCAGGGAGGAACACATCTTTCGGCATTTAAAGAAGGACTTGTGAAAACTATCAAGGAGTTTTATAAAAAAGATTTAGACCCCGACGATATCCGCACATCAATAGTCGCCGCCATCAGTATCAAGGTTCAGGAACCGATGTTTGAATCGCAGACAAAAACTAAACTCGGCTCAAAAGACATGAACGAAGGCGGTCCGACAATAAAAAATTTTGTGTTTGATTTCCTGAAACAAACCTTAGACAATTATCTGCACAAAAATCCCGAAACAGCCGATATTCTGCTGAAAAAAATCATAGAATCCGAAAAGGAACGCAAAGCAATATCGGGAATAAAAAAAATAGCGCGGGAAAGAGCAAAAAAAGTCAGCCTGCACAATAAAAAGCTCAGAGATTGCAGAGTACACTATAATAACAAAAACGAACGCTCCGAGGAATCAACCCTTTTTATAACAGAGGGCGATTCGGCAAGCGGCTCAATCACCAAATCCCGCGACGTTAATACTCAGGCGGTTTTTAGTTTGAGAGGTAAACCCTTGAATTCTTTCGGAAAAACAAAACGGATTGTTTATGAAAACGAAGAGTTTAACCTCCTTCAGGCAGCTCTCAATATAGAAGAAGATATAGATAATCTGCGATATAACAAGGTTGTGATAGCCACCGACGCCGATGTTGACGGGATGCACATAAGGCTGCTGATTATAACCTTTTTCCTGAACTTTTTCCCGGATTTAATCCGACAGGAACATTTGTATATCCTGCAAACTCCGTTATTCAGGGTTAGAAATAAAAAGAAAACCATGTACTGTTACAGCGAAGAAGAAAAAGAAAAAGCAATCAAACAGTTAGGCTCTGTAGAAATAACGCGCTTTAAAGGACTCGGAGAAATTTCACCCGACGAATTTGCCGGATTCATAGGCGACAATATTCGCCTCGATTCCGTCAAATTAGGCAAAAACGATATGATTCCCGACTTGCTCTCGTTCTACATGGGAAAAAATACTCCCGACAGACAGGGATTTATAATAGAAAACCTTAAAGCGGAAGAAGAACTCGGAGTTTAAAGCCCAAGGGGAGAAGGAAGAAAAAAGTGCATACAGGAAGGATATAGGGAGCTTACAGGGAGGATATAGAGAGCATATAGAAAGCATATAGGGAGCTTATAAGGAGCATATAGAAAAATGAAAGTAAGAATAATTAAATGTATAATTTATAATTAAATAGAAGATGAAAACAAAAATTGAAGAAAGATGGGGAACTAACCCCGAAGATGTAAGATATTATGATACGGAAGAGTTGCGGGAAGAATTTCTGGTAGAAAAACTGTTTTCCAACAATCAAATATTGATGGTATATACTCACAACGACAGGTTGATAATCGGAGGAGCGTTGCCCGCGTCAAAAGAATTGAAACTTGAAACGGTGGATTTAATCCGTTCGGAATATTTTTGCGAAAGAAGAGAACTCGGAATAATCTGTATCGAAAACGAGGGCGCCGTATCGGTGGACGGTAAGGAATTTAACCTGAGTTACAAAGATGCCGTTTATGTGGGCAGAGGTTCCAAGGAAGTGATATTTAAAAGTAAAGACGCGTCTAAACCCGCAAAGTTCTACTTCGCTTCGGCGCCCGCTCATAAAGAGTATCCAACAACGCAAATAACGCCGGAAATGCGGAGAACTCGCGATTTGGGCGCTCGCGAAACATCTAACGAACGTCTCATGAATCAGATAATACTGAATGAAATAGCCCCGTGCTGTCAGCTTCAAATGGGTCTGACCGAATTGAAACAGGGAAGCGTTTGGAACACAATGCCTCCACACACACATTCACGCAGAATGGAAGCCTATTTCTATTTCCGAATCCCCGAAAAACAGGCGGTTTGCCATTTTATGGGAGAACCTCAGGAAACACGCCATATCTTTGTGGCTAACGAACAGGCTGTGATTTCACCTTCATGGTCAATACATTCAGCCGCAGGCACAAGCAACTATACTTTTATATGGGCAATGTGCGGCGAAAATCTCGACTATGACGATATGGATACGTTCTCGGCAAGTGAATTGAGATAGAGCATATTTATAACTGAAAATAATAATTATAAAAATGAAAGTAATAACATTTGGGGAAATAATGTTGCGTTTGGCAACTCCCGGATACGAGCGTTTTATCCAAACCAAACAACTAAGTGCAACCTTCGGCGGCGGCGAAGCAAATGTCGCCGTCTCGCTTGCTAATTACGGCATTTCGACGGAATTTGTTACCCGTCTTCCGAAAAACGATATAGCGGAATGGTGCATATCCGAAATCCGCAAGTATAATGTAGGCACAAACCACATAATCAGAGGCGGAGAGAGAGTCGGAATATATTTTCTGGAAACAGGAGCGGTTGCGAGAGCTTCCAAAGTGGTATATGACAGGGCTTATTCGGCAATTGCGGAAATCCAACCGGGAATGATAAACTGGGACGAGGTGTTTAAAGACGCATCGTGGTTTCACTGGACGGGCATAACTCCGGCAATCTCCCGTGGAGCGGCAGAGGTCTGTCTGGAAGCTCTAAAGGTTGCCGACAAAAAAGGTATCACCATATCTACCGACTTGAATTACAGGAAAAATCTTTGGAAATACGGCAAAAAAGCCGCCGAAATCATGCCTCAATTGGTGGAATATTGCGATATTATTTTGGGAAATGAAGAAGACGCCGAAAAAGTGTTCGGAATTAAACCCGAAGGATTTGATGTTGAACACACAGGCGGAGAGGTTGATGCAGCCAATTTCGAATCGGTTTGTACACAGCTGGCAAAGAAATTTCCAAAAGCCAAAAAGGTGATAATCACATTAAGAGGCTCTGTGAATGCCAATCATAATACCTGGGGCGGATGTCTGTATTCCGACGGGAAACTGTATCAATCAAAAAGATATGATATAACCCATATTGTGGACAGAGTAGGCGGCGGCGACTCCTTTATGGGAGGACTGATTTACGGATTGTTGACTTATGCGCCTGACGACCAAAAAGCGCTGGATTTTGCCGTTGCCGCATCATGTTTAAAACATACTGTTTACGGCGATTTCAATCTGGTTTCGGTTGCCGAAGTGGAAAATCTTCTGAAAGGCGACGGTTCGGGTCGAGTATCAAGATAAAAAAGAATTATTTATATATAAAAAAATAAAAAACATGTCAAAAAGATTTAGATTAGACGGAAAAACAGCATTCGTTACCGGAGCATCCTACGGTATAGGAATGGCTATAGCAAAAGCCCTTCACAGTGAAGGCGCTACAATTGTATTTAACGATATAAACTCGGATTTGGTGCAAAGAGGTCTGACATCGTACCGGGAAGCCGGAATCACCGCCCACGGGTATGTTTGCGACATAACTAAGGAATCTCAAGTGACACAAACAGTGGCACAAATAACGTCGGAGGTAGGAATAATTGATATTTTGGTAAATAATGCAGGTATCATAAAACGTATCCCCTCATTGGAAATGAGCGCCGAAGAATTTTGGCAAGTGATAGACGTCGATCTCATAGGTCCCTTCATTGTGTCTAAGGCTGTGGCGCCGGGCATGATAAAAAAAGGCGGAGGCAAAATCATAAATATCTGCTCAATGATGAGCGAACTCGGACGCGAAACCGTATCGGCTTACGCCGCGGCAAAAGGCGGTCTGAAAATGCTGACCCGCAACCTTGCCTGCGAATGGGCGGAATATAATATTCAGGTCAACGGCATAGGACCCGGCTATATCGCTACTCCGCAAACAGCGCCTTTGCGCGAACTCGGACATCCGTTCAACGATTTTATCATAGCCCGAACACCGGCGGCACGATGGGGCACTACGGAAGATTTGGAAGGTCCGGCAATATTCCTCGCCTCCGCCGCTTCCGATTTCGTGAACGGTCATGTGCTTTATGTCGATGGAGGTATATTGGCGTACATAGGTAAACAACCGAAATAAAAGATTTCCCCAAGGGGAAGCCCCCCTTGGGGAGAAGAAATAAGAAAATAGTAGAAATAATTAAAATTTAAATAATATTTAATAATAAATTTATGGCAAAATATACAAGAATACAAGTATGTAACAAGATATTTGAAACGGGAATACTTCCTATATTCTATCATCCGGATGCGGAAGTGATGCAAAATGTGTTAAAAGCCTGCTATAACGGCGGTATAAGAGTGTTTGAGTTTACCAACAGGGGCGATTTCGCACATGAAGTGTTTACTCAATTAGTGAAATGGGCGGCAGTGGAATGTCCCGAAGTGATTTTAGGCGTAGGCACCGTTGTGGATGCCGGAACTGCCTCATTATATATACAAAACGGAGCGAATTTTGTGGTAGGTCCATCGCTGAATCCCGATATATTTAAAGTATGCAACCGTCGTCAAATAGCATACGTTCCGGGTTGCGGTTCGGTGAGCGAAATAGGTTTTGCACAGGAATTAGGCGCTGAAATTGTGAAAATATTCCCCGGAGGAAATGTAGGAGGTCCCTCGTTTGTGAAAAACGTCAAAGCTCCCATGCCGTGGACAAGAATCATTGTAACCGGAGGAGTTGAAACTACCGAAGAAAATCTTTCTCAATGGTTTAAAGCCGGCGTTGATTGCGTTGGCATAGGTTCGTCGCTTTTCCCAAAGGAATTGATCGCAGGTAAAAAATGGGACGAAATAACCGAATTATGCAAAAATATTATAGCTATCATAGCTAAACTGAAAAATAAACAGGCTTAATAAAATTCGGTGCGGGTAAGAAAACCGTAACCCGGCGTTTCGCACGGCAATACAACCCTCTACGGAGGAACAACGGTATTTTTTATCCGCACTTATATTAGGAAACTTCTAAAAACTGCTTTTTCTGCGTTCGACTTCAATTTTTAAATCCTCATTTACATTTGGTAAACTCCGGTTTAAAAATCTTGTCTGCCTTGAAAAATCAAATTTTTAGAAGTCCCCATTAGTAATTATGTCGGGGCAGATGTCCCATTTATATAATCCATAAATTATTATGTTTAAAGATAAACGCGGAAATTACAGACTGAAAATAGCATTCGATTTTGATGATACGCTAACCGAACCGCTACTGTTCCTGTTGGCTCAACGGCTCATTCGCAAAGGACACGACGTCTGGATTCTGACCGCAAGATGCTCTTATGATCAATATCTTAAATACTTCCCGACCAAGTCAAAACAATCATTGGATTTTAATGACGATTTGCTCGAAGCGGCAGAAGAACTCGGCTTGGAAGATAAAATTATCTACACCGATAATGAAGATAAAAAGGATTTTTTCGTTAAACACAATTTCGATATCCTGTTTGACGACGATGCCGATTGGCACTGTAATCCTATCTGCGAAGCCGGAGGAATTGCGATAAATATTTAACGGTTCACGAATTATTTTTGTCGCCGAATTAGTCTTTTGTCGCCGAGTTAAACGAATGGAACGAATTTAAAATCCTGCGGAGTTTTTTTATTTATCCACGAATTACACGAATTACACGAATTTAATTCTGCGGATTTTTACGAATTTACACGAATTTTTCTACTAAGGCAAAATCATGTCAACCCTTTAATCCTTTAATCAAGGTTCAGACACGAAAAAAGGCAGCAAATTTATCTGCTGCCTTCACAATTTTTATTATTTAAACCCCCTTGAGGGCTGGGGCTTCATCGTTTTTGTTTAAAAGTCTTACGATCGATGTACATATTTTTTCGGGCGGGCATTCTATCTGCCGAAGAAGCAATCGGTTGTAAACCAATAGAGCGACTTTTGACTGATTTGGTGCGGGTTCCCGATATTACATTTAATGTTTCGTTCAGCAACGGTTCGTTGACATCTCCCAGAGCTACCAATGGAGTAGCATAAGATTCACTTAATTCGTTATCAGGCGCAAAACCTTTGCCATAATCGGAAAATCCGTTTTTGTTGGCAAATTTCACAACAATGGGTTGCATTCCCCATCTGTTTGTTTTCTGTTTTTCGGCATCTGTTTCATATATGGTAATTGATCCCATATTTTTGCCCACTGTGGTTTCTCCGATTAAATATACATTCATATAAGGTTTAAGTCCGTTGATAACCAATTCGCTTGCCGAAGCCGTTCTTTGTGAAGTAATAATATAAAGCCGATTGAGTCCAAGTTGATTGATGGGCACTTCCTCCACAAGCCGACCGTTGTTATATCTTTCCAGATTTTCAACGAAATAGTCTTTATTGTAATTTGCTCCCTCTTCAACTTGAAAATACTCATCAAGCAGGGAATTGTACTGTGCAATTCCGAAAATATCGGTTTTTGTACAGTTTGAAATCATACTTGACAATGCAATGGAGGTAACAACGGCGCCTCCGGGGTTGTAGCGCAAATCAAGAACAAGTTCATCTATTTGTGCGGATTTAAATTCGCCGAAAATATTATTCAGTTCCTTTTCATAAATAATATCTCCGCTGCCATTGTCCTGTGCAAAAAAATTATAGACCAGATATCCTATTTTTTTATTGCTTACATGATAAATCGTATCTAAAAATACAGGATTTTCCTCATATTTCACCACAGATAATGAAACG
>JAISRS010000508.1 GCA_031273485.1 Prevotellaceae bacterium | reverse complement strand
AGTTCAGCCAGGGCTTTTTCAAAGTTTTTTATCTGCGATTTTTCGTCCTGACACTGCACAACAATTCCTGTAGGGATATGGGTCAGGCGGATTGCCGAATAAGTTGTATTCACCGACTGCCCTCCCGGACCCGAAGCGCAGAAAACGTCTTTACGAATATCGCCCATATTGAGGTCAATGTCAAATTCCTCGGCTTCGGGCAAAACGGCGACGGTGGCTGCGGAAGTATGCACCCGTCCCATGGTTTCCGTTTGAGGCACCCGTTGCACGCGGTGAACCCCTGATTCGTATTTCAGCACTCCGTAAACTCCCTGCCCCGATACCTTCATTATCACTTCCTTATATCCTCCCACAACGCCTTCCGAATAGCTTGTGACTTCGGATTTCCAGCCTCGTTTTTCTATAAATTTCTGATACATTCGGAACAAATCACCTGCAAAAATCGAGGCTTCATCGCCACCTGTTCCCGCCCGGATTTCAAGGATAGCGTTTTTGCTGTCCTGCGGATCGACAGGGATAAGCAGGAATTTTATCTCCTCCTCGATTTTCAGCAGCTGCGCCGATAAATCTTCGAGTTCCGATTTTGCCATTTCGAGCATTTCGGGGTCTTTTTCTTCCGACAACAGGGCTTTTGCCGATTCGATATTATCCGTTATATTCCTGTACCTTGCCATGGTTGCAACAATAGGTTCAAGCTCGCGATATTCCTTGTTAAGCGTCACAAACCTTTTCATATCGGCAATCACCGCAGGGTCGGCGATTTGCTGTTCCACTTCTTCGAATCTGATTTTTATGCCTGCGAGTTTTGTCAACAATTTATTTTCATCCATATTCAATTTATTTAAAATTTTTGAGTTTAATTAATTAATAATCGTTAGATATAATATTCCGAAGAATCGATTATACCTGCGCGAATTGCGTATTTTATAGCTTCATGCACGTTATTGACTTCCAATTTGCGGAAAATGTTTTTACGATGCGTGTTAATTGTATGAAAGCTTAGATTTTGATCAAGAGCGATTTCTTTGGTTGTTTTTCCCAGAGCGATTTCGTGCAGCACAGAGCGTTCGCTTGCAGTGAGTTTATCGCTGACGCTTTGCGACGGAACTCCTTCGCGCAGCACCTGCACGGCTGTATCGCACAGATATGCTTCACCGCAGGCGGCGTCTTTCAAAGCTGTGACTATATCGGATTTCGAATCGGTTTTCATCACTATGCCAAACTGCTGACCGGAGGTTAGCACCTGCCGCATGAAGTGTTTCGACAATTCGTCGGAGAAGAGTAGCCATAAAGAATTACGGTATCTCTGGTTCATATTCATCATTTGGACATCCGAAAAATCGAAAAGCGTATAGTCCAAAACCACCACTGCATCGGGATAAATCGCCAATTTTTCCATAAGAGCCTTCCGATGCGAAACTTCTACAATTGTCTCTGTAATAAACAATTGTTTGAGCAGGGAAAAAATCCCTTCTCGTGTAATGTACTGATTGTCTGCCAAAATAAATGGACGCATTTGTTTTAAAATTTAGCTGCAAAAATACCACAAATGTGTTATTTCACAATACAAAAATGCGTATTATTTTTGCACCGTGAAATATATATGTTTTCACAGCGTTTTTTTGAACGGGACGGTTTTCAGTTTCACTTAAAAATTAGCTGGTTACATGATTTCAACAACAAATTGTTTATTTTAAATATTAAAAAAATTATTAAAGAAAATGACAAAAATTTCTCAACATTTGACAGATTTGGTAGGCAACACTCCATTATTGGAACTGTCGTCTTACGGAAAATCAAAATTAATTAACGCAAGTATTATAGCCAAGCTCGAATACTTTAACCCTGCCGGCAGTGTTAAGGATCGAATTGCGCTGGCTATGATAGAAGACGCAGAATCGACCGGGATTTTGAAATCCGGCTCGATTATTATCGAACCAACAAGCGGCAACACGGGTGTCGGGCTGGCTTTTGTGTCAGCGGCAAAAGGGTACAAGTTGATTTTGACCATGCCCGAAACCATGAGCTTAGAAAGGCGTAATTTGCTGAAGGCTCTCGGAGCTATTCTGGTGCTTACGCCCGGTTCGGAAGGGATGAAAGGCGCAATAGCCAAAGCCGTGGAATTGCAAGCCGAAACGCCGAACGCTGTTATCTTACAACAGTTTGATAACCCCGCAAATCCGGCAATTCATTACAGTTCTACCGCCGAAGAAATCTGGCGCGATACCGACGGAAAGGTCGATATATTTATTTCCGGCGTAGGCACCGGCGGAACCGTAAGCGGCGCAGGTAAAAGACTCAAAGAGTTGAATCCCGCCATAGAAGTCATAGCGGTGGAACCAAGCAGTTCGCCCGTGCTTTCGGGCGGCGCTCCGGGGAAGCACAAAATTCAGGGCATAGGCGCCGGGTTTGTTCCCCGCAACTATCACAGCGGCATAATAGACCGCATAATAACAGTGTCGGACGATGACGCCATACGCACAAGTCGCGAATTGGCTAAAACCGAAGGCTTGTTGGTCGGAATATCGTCGGGGGCAGCGGCTTATGCCGCCACAACCGTGGCTCTGCAACCCGAAAATGCAGGGAAAAATATCGTCGTTATATTACCCGATACCGGCGAACGTTATCTATCGACTATACTGTATGCTTTTGACGAGTACCCTCTTTAGTTAGTTAGTCCGAATAGTGTTTTTTTTATTTGTTGAAGCCGCCCGATGTATATCATCGGCGGCTTTTTTGGAATTATGAATTATGAATTATGAATTAACTCGCTTGCGCGGATTTCCCCCCGTCCCCGCTTGCGCGGATTTGCAATCCGTGCATTATATATAGTGTCGCTCTTTAATTAACCCCGCTCGCGCGGATTTGCAATCCGTGCGTGGAACAACAGGAAACGGACGCTGCGGCACGGGTTACAAACCCGCGCGAGCGGGAGTTTGCAAACCCGCCTTAGTGCGAAGCGGGAGCTTCGCTTTTAGCTGCGGCGTAGCGGGACGCTACGCCGAACGAAGGGAACTCCATCCATAGCGACTCAAAATAAGATTTAGCCTTTAAAAGTTGCAGATGGCATTTGGAGGTTTGCAGATGGCATTTGGAGGTTGACAGATGGCATCCGGAGGTTTGCAGATGGCATTTGGAGGGTTAAACATGACATCCTGGCAGTTGAAGACGACATCCTGGCAGTTGCAGATGACATTTGGAGGTTCGCAGATGGCATTTGGAAGTTTGAAGATGGCATTTGGAAGTTTGAAGATGGCATTTGGAACTCCACCGCTTGCGCGGATTTGTAATCCGTGCGTGGAACAACAGGAAACGGACGCCGTGGCACGGGTTACAAACCCGCGCGAGCGAGTTTAGGAGTTCCCATAAATAACTACGCAGTGTCTTCATCATCCTTCCCTTTTCAGATATTCTTTCGGCAACAAGCCGTATTCTTTTTTGAAGCATTCGCGGAAATAGTCTATATCGTTGAAGCCGGTCATGTAGGCGACTTCCGATATGTTGTGCGAACCTGTCAGAAGTAATTGCAGGCTGTTTTTGAGCCTGATTTTACGGATAAATTCGTTGGCGGAAATGCCGGTCAGTCCCTTCACTTTGCGGTAAAATGCGGAATGGCTCATTTTCATTTT
>JAISRS010000450.1 GCA_031273485.1 Prevotellaceae bacterium | reverse complement strand
GAACGACTAACTGTCTTGTGAAAATTGCCGGATATCTTTACAACAAAAAACAGGAAGAAGCTACTTCGGAAATCAAATGTCTGGAAGATAAATATCTCAAAGTAGCGGACGAATTGTATTCAACGGAAAATGCAAAAATAAAAGGACGCGAGATAATCAAAAACCATTTTGGGCAATTACTCGGTTTTTCCGCCAATCTGTTCACAATTTTTGAAGAACGTATAATATTGGCGCAGGGAGAACTGCTCTCAACCGCCCTGATGCAACTGTATTGCGAAGAAGCGGGAATTGCCGCAGAACTTCTTCCGGCGCTGAATTTTATGCGTATCGACCGAAACGGCGAACCGGACAATTATTACATAAAAGAACAAATCGGCAGAGAACTGGAAAAGTATCCCGACACTAAATTGTTTATAACACAAGGATATATCTGTAGAAATGTTTCCGGAGGAATCGACAACCTGAAACGCGGAGGAAGCGATTATTCCGCATCCCTCATCGGCAAGGCGATAGAGGCGGATGAGATACAAATATGGACGGATATAGACGGATTTCATAATAATGACCCCCGTTTTGTGAACAATACCAAAGCGATCAGCGAATTGTCGTTTGATGAAGCCGCCGAACTTGCATATTTCGGAGCAAAAATATTGCATCCGGCAAGCGTCTGGCCTGCACAGGAAGCAAACATCCCCGTGCTGCTGAAAAATACTATGGACACTGCCGCCAAAGGAACTCTGATCTCGTCCAAAACAGGAGGAGAAGGCATAAAAGCCATTGCTGCAAAGGACGATATTACTGCCATAAAAATCAAATCGGGAAGAATGCTGATGGCTTACGGATTCCTTAGAAAAGTGTTTGAAATATTCGAAAGCTATCAAACCCCCATCGACATGATAACTACCTCCGAAATAGCGGTATCACTCACAATTGACGACACGGCGCATCTGGAAAAAATTGCGGAAGAACTTCGCCACTACGGAACTGTGGAAATTGATACGAATATGACAATAATCTGTATCGTTGGACAGAATATAATGCACAGTAAAGATTCTATTTCAAAAGTATTTAACGCCCTTGACAAGGTACCGGTACGTATGATTTCTTACGGAGGAAGCCGACATAATATCAGCATATTAACCGATAAAGAGCATAAATCGGAAGCTCTTAATCAGTTACATGTTCATTTGTTTTAATAAATGATTAAAAATGCTCATAGCCAAAAATAAACGAAAAGAAAATATTGCCGAATATGTTCTGTATATGTGGCAGATCGAAGACCTGTTGCGTGCATTGAATTTTGACGGAGATTCGATTTTCCGAACTTTAGTAGAACCTTTGAATGTTTCCGAAGACAAAAAACAGGAGGTCTTTTTTTGGTATATGGGCATTATCAATATATTAAAAGAAGAAAAGAAAGAAATTTCGGGTCATAATTACCACTCGTTGCATATCGTCAGGGAATTGAACGACGTGCATTTGTATTTACTGAAAAAAGACAGCCGATATAATTCTTTGTTTCTTGCAGCACAGGGAGATATTGATCTTTTTAGAGAAAAATCCTCAAAAAACTCCAATGACATAGAGATTGCTTTTGATGCTCTCTATGCAAAATTACTGCTGAAAATGAAACACGAACAAATCTCCGACGAAACTTCTGCGGCTTTTGACAGAATCACTTCGCTGATTGCTTATCTAAGCGCTAAGTTTCACAGATTTGAACACGGTGAAGAAGAAATGAAATTCGATACGGACGAAACATCCTGATTGCCGGAAGCTATTTCAAGAAGGAACAACAATCTTTCAAATGGGGACGACAACAATTCCGCTCGCGCGGATTCAACGAAGATAATCCGAAAATATATTATACGAAAGCGGTTTAGCCTTCCTTCCGGAGTGTATGTAATGCTATCGGAATGTGTACATTTTCGGACAAAATGTCAGGAATACTACCGGAGTTCATGCTTTTTTTAACCATTGCCAAAGTAATGCTGCCGGAATAATATATTTTTTGACCATTACCAAAGTAATACTCCCGAAATGCACAAACTTTATGACAAAATGTCAGGTAATGCTACCAGAGTATATATATTTTGCAATTATTGTAACAATCATGTTATTAGAAATTGTGTTGCTAAGGGACTTGGAAAGTTCGCCTGTTTCGTCGTTACTTTATCAACTCTTCCGCAATCATTTCAGCTTGTTTTAAGACGGTTTTCGTTGCCAATAATTGCATGTCGGGCGGGTAGCCGTATTGTCGTAAAAGTCGCTTTACGGAAACTTTCAATCGGGCTTTGCCGTCAGGCGTTATGTCAGGCGCATATTTTAAAATTAATGATATATTAATCTTCTGTATTAATAAATTTGCTTTTCATCAAATTCAGAAACACGGAATTTCTGGAATCAGCATCGTTTATTATAGAATCTAAATCTAAAACAAACACTCCAATAGGAAGTTTTATGTCTGGATTTTTTTGAATTGCAACCATTGTTTCCCTATAATACATTTTTCCATTGGAATAAAGCTCTTTATACTCTCCAGATAATGCTAATTCAATGTCAGAATTGAACTCTATAACTCCATAAAACCAGATGCGCTGTATTTTGTTTTTATAATATTGCATTAATTTCCGCGCTCTTTTTTCAAGCTGCGTTATTACTTTCATGTTTTCTTCTAATGTGATTCCTCTTTTTTTCAACTCTACGATGACAACATCAAAAGAATCGTTCTTATCCGGATCATTTGAAAATATTAATGCTATATCAGGTCTGTCATCATCGCTGTCCATTACCTCGCCTTGTGTTATATAGTTGATTACCTCACTCATTTTCCTGTCGCTTAAGATTGTTTCATAAGTCATATATTTGTCGTCCAATAACCATGCACTGTTTCTATATAAATCATCTGTAGCATTTTCTTTAATAAAAAGACGTTTCATCGAAACAAACAAATTATGAATATCAGATTCACTGCTTTTATTATTTGTTTTTTTAAGACTTTCAATAGTCTTCTGTCTGAATAAAATATATTCAGTTAATGCCATTGACGATAATTCAAGTGATTTTTTATACTGTTCCGGAGAAAGTGAATGAGCATCAAGTAAATCTCTTTGGTCTTTAAAAAATCGGTCTTGAGCTTTTCTCAAAACATCAGATCTTGAAAGGTATCCAATATCTTTTGAATCAAGATAATTACTTAAATGCGGGTATTTATTAATGATGCTGTTCTTGGTTTCTTTATTTCGTTTTTTAATTATTGGAATTCTTTCCTCAATAATAGATACCACTTTTTTCCTGAATTTCAATTGTATATCCTGCATCGTTTGTTTTTCCGATTCGGAAGTAGCTATATTTTGCCTTGAAAAATCAACTTTACCTTTAAACCAATCCGAATAAAGTAAAAATACCATTTTGAATCCTGCGAAAAGATTTTCATGGGCAACAAGATCGACTTTTTTTGTTCGATTATCGACTGAAATAGCCGCGACCAATGATGTTTCGGAAATATCCACTTTTTCAATAGAATAATATAATTCAAACTTGTCAGAAAAAGTTACCGAATTATCTAATTCTACCATTTCAAATGCAGGAATATCTTTGTTTGTCAATATTTTTGTTTGCTCTTCATTTTCAATTTTTGAAGAAATTTTGATAGCGATATTTTTACCTTGCTGTTTTAACTGGAATAATTTGGGATAAAATTCTTCTAATATTCTCCCTTTTAAATATGGAGATTGAATATAAATTTGTTTTCCCAATTTCGACCAGGTATAACCACTCATAGATATTGTTGTTCCGGAATCAGTATCTTTAACTGCCGAAGAGTTAAATTTTCTTGCGTCAAAGTCTTCCGTAAATTCAAATTCTCTATACTTTGTCCTTTCATAAAAACTTGACACTTTTACATTATCAAAGTAACACAAATATACAAGTCTTCCCAAGCCTTTATGCGAATTTTCATCCACATCAAAAAGTTTGGAAAACTTTTGGTAACGGTCTTCTGTAAACCCAATACCATTATCAGAAATCTGAATTGTTAAACTCCCCGGCTGATTATATGCTTTTGTTGAAATATTTATATCTATCTCTGTTGCTTCTGCATCTAAGGAATTTGCAATTGCTTCAAAAAATACCATTTCTAAAGACGAATTTCCAAAGAACATTTTTATTGCTTGTCCTAATTTTACTTCCATAATATTTATTATTTATAATTATTTACATTGTTTATTCTTAATTCTTCGGCAATTTCTAATGGCGGTTCTCCGCTGAGGGCTAAGGCAATTAATTTTTCCGCATCCCTGTATTTACAGCAATTCATGGCAAGACTTGCCGCACTGCGTAAAAGA
>JAISRS010000448.1 GCA_031273485.1 Prevotellaceae bacterium | reverse complement strand
TTAACGTATTACCTTATGGCAATTATTTTACAAAGAACAAACCCCTACACCACGCCCCAAACGTATCATTTGAAAATGGAAGACTTTTCGGAATTAGCCGGAGGGTTTACCCTAAGTGGAAATATCGTGGATGTGGAACAGCAGGAATGTTATCCCGGCCGAATCCACATTGCGGAGGGCAAGATTGTGCGTATCGAACGGGGGCCGGTTCCGGAAACCCATTACATTCTTCCCGGATTGATGGATGCGCATATCCATATTGAAAGTTCCCTGCTGCCGCCTTCAGAATTTGCCCGCGAAGCCGTGAAGCAAGGCATGGTGGCCGCCGTCGCCGACCCCCACGAAATAGCGAATGTGAAAGGGATGGAGGGCGTTCAATTTATGATTGACAATGCACGGCAATCCAAGTTTAAATTTTTCTTCGGGGCTCCCTCTTGTGTGCCGGCGACGCCGGCTAATAGTTCCGGCGCTACATTAGATGTGTTTCACGTGGAACAATTATTGCAGCGCGATGATATTTATTTTCTCTCCGAAATGATGAACTACCCCGGCGTACTTAACGGCGACCCGGAAGTCATGGGAAAAATAGCCGCTGCAAAAAAGCAGGGAAAACCAATCGACGGGCATGCGCCCGGATTGAGTGGCGACAACCTGAAAAAATATGTGAACGCCGGCATTTCGACCGACCACGAATGTGAAGATATTTGTGAGGCGGAAGAGAAAATCGGGGCCGGTATGCGCGTCATTATCCGGGAAGGCAGCGCGACAAAAAACTTTGACCAGCTCTATCCCTTGATTAACCGCTATCCTTCGTCGGTAATGATTTGCACGGATGACTGTTCCCCCCGCGATTTGATACGTGGAACGTTGTTGAATATCCTTAAGAAAGGGCTCAATAAAGGATTGAATTTATTTAACTTATTACGTGCGTTATCATGGAATACCATTAATCATTACAATTTACCTATTGGTTTACTGCGAAAAGGAGATTTTGCCGATTGTGTCGTAGTAGATAACCTTGATAATTTAACAGTGTTACAAACCTATATAAATGGCGAAAAGGTATATGATAAAGAGGTAGACATTCCGGTAAATAGAGATAATATACATATAATTAATGAATTTAAAGCAACGAAAATAGAAAAAGCGCAATTGGAAATAACCGCCAAATCCGATAAAATCCGTGTGATAGGATTGATAGATAAAAGTTTATACACAAAATTACGAATTGTTCCCACATCCCTTGTCCGGGCAAGCGATACGGACAACCGCCTTGTCTCAAACCCCAGTCAGGATATTTTAAAAATAGTTGTATTGAACCGTTACAGGGAGCAGGCGCAGCCGGCCATTGGTTTTGTACAGGGTTTTGGGTTGCAGCGAGGCGCTTTATGTTCTACTATCGCTCACGATAGCCATAATATTATCGCAGTTGGCGTTGACGATGATTCATTAATGCAAGTAATGAATACGGTCATTATAAATAAAGGAGGAATAGCGTGTTATGATGGACAAACAACGATAATATTGACCTTGCCTATTGCCGGATTGATGAGCCCGGAACCGGCAGAAATAGTGGCGCAGCAATACGATGCGTTACACCGGCAAGTCACGGCGTTAGGAGAAACGCTTTCGTCGCCGTTCATGACCCTGTCGTTTTTATCGTTATTGGTTATTCCCGAACTAAAAATTTTCGACAAAGGCTTGTTCGACGTCTCCTTGTTCCAGCCGGTGGATTTATTTGTGTAGCATTAAGAAAATTGGGATTGAAAGAAAAAATATTATTTTTTAGACTCGGACATGGTTTGTCGTAGATTTTGTATAACTTTGCGACGAAGTTTAAAAGAAAAATAAAATATGGCAGAAAATAAGATTAGTGATGTAATAAATTTAGACACTTTACTCAAAATGAATTTAAAAATACCGGAATATCAACGTCCGTACAGATGGGATATTGAACAGGTAAAAAATTTGTTATCTGATATTTGGGAAAATAAAAAGTATCGAGAAGATGTCCCATATATGATAGGAACAATCATTTTACATTTTGACTCAGATAAAGATGAATTAAATATTGTTGACGGGCAGCAACGGCTGACTACATTAACTCTTATCCTTTACGCACTAGGAAAAAATGATGCAGTGAGTTTATTGGAAGAATCTTTTTCGCCGGATGTAGTTAAAAAAAACTATAAGTATATAAATTATTGGCTTAACAAATATGAAATTGAGAGGTCTGATTTCAAGGAATATATCCTTGGAAAAGTAACTTTTGTTATTATCACAACAACAGAAATAGACGAGGCATTTGTCTTTTTCGATAGCCAAAATAGTCGAGGTAAATCATTAGAACGGAAGGATTTGTTGAAAGCACACCATTTGCGCTATGTGGAGAATGAAAAAATTGCTATCAATAGTGCTAAAGAATGGGAAACGTTAGATAAAAAGAAAAAACTCACATATTTAATTGACAACATATTAGGAAGAACAAGACAGCGAATACGAAAAGAAAATTCTAATTCAATAGATGTTTTGCAAGAATTTAAAGCGCAACGAGTATCCAAAAAGAAAGACAGCTTTTATAAACTCAGCAAGTATCACCAACCACCTATTTTTGATTCCTGGCGGTATATTGACAGAGAAGCTCTTGATGATGACGATGGACTGGAATTAGTTTTTCGTGATATTGATGCTTGGCAGGGAACTAAGCGACTGAAATTTGTAAGTGATTCCAAAAAATTTCTTCCATTGCAGTTGATGCAACCTTTGGAGGGTGGCGAACAGTTCTTTTGGTATGTTCAAAAATATAATATTTTACTTAATGAAGAATTACCAAAGGTTTTGTCCGAATCCGTTACGAAAATTTACAGTGTAATAGCTAATGCCGCAAATTGGAATATAGGAATGTGGTATATAAAAGAGGTTTTTGAAGCCGCATTATTGTTTTATTATGATAAATTTGGAACTGATGATATGGAAAACTTTGGATTGTGGTTGGAACACGGCTTATCGTATTTACGATATAGACAGTCGTCAGTTCAATATGCGACAGTGAGAAATTATATTATTAGGGAATTTAACCCTTTTTCAATAATCAACGAAGCCGCTTTTCCTGAAAACTGCATTTATCAGATTGATGATTTTGTGCGAGGAAAATATAAAGATGAAAGAATAAATTATGAAAAAGGTATTAGACAGTGGTATCACGGTAAAATCAGCACAATAGTATCGAACAACAAAACATTATTTGAAAACACAAAACTAATCGATAAACATAGATTTGATATATGGTAACAGAAATAAAAACATTTGAATATACACCGAAAGAATTGATTGATAAAAATCATTTTTTCGCAATCCCTATTTATCAACGCCTGTATGCGTGGGGAGAAGAACAAATTATAAAACTGTTAGAAGATTTGTATTCAAGTTTTCAAGCAAACCCCAATAAAGATTATTTTATCGGGAATTGGGTAATTTATCAAAAGTCCGAAAATGAGCGATACGACATTATTGACGGACAACAACGCATGACAACACTTTGGCTTATGGGGTTTGTATTAAAGCAATACCACTCAAATTGGAATAGTTTTCTCTTTGATAGCAATAACCAAAAATTGCGACTTGATTTTATAGCTCGTGAAGGCGACAGCAAATTTTTAATGTCATTGTTCGCATTGATTGACAAAACAGAAACGAACATTAACAAGCTAATAGATGAAGTGAAAACACAGAAAAATATAGCAGAAAATGTTGACTCCGTTAATTCCGTTATGGTCAGCGCCTTGAAATTTATTAATGAGTTTGTAATAAACATTGATGACAAAGAAAAATTTGCAAATTTCGTTTTTGAACACACAAAATTTGTTGGAATACTTTTGCCTAACGGTACAGACCTGAATAAGTATTTTGAAGTAATGAACAATAGAGGCGTGCAACTTGAAAAGCATGAAATTCTGAAAGCACGGATGCTATTAGAATTGCCTGAAGCGAAAAGACAAACTTATGCAAACATTTGGGATGCCTGTGCTAACACGAGTGTATATATCGAATCATTTGTTAGTAGTAGTAACAAAAATCAAATTGCGGATTTTGCAAAAAACACATCTATCAATGATGATTTTATAAGAATATTTCAGAACGAGAATACGGAGCAGAAAAAGAACTTGTCAGAACTATTAAAAGAACTTGACGAAGCAGGAGCAAGAAACACTTCTGAAATACCACAATCAAAAGATAGCAATACAGATGACAGTGAACGCTATATTTCTATTGTTAAATTTTCCGGTTTTCTGTTGTACGTTCTTCGTTTGATAAAAAATAACAGTAGTATTAAGATCGAAGATAAAGATTTAATAAGCATTTTCAACGAGGAGTTTTTTAAAGGACTATCTGAAGATAATAAAGAAACAAAAACCATAGAATTTTTGAATGAATTGTTGTGCTATCGTATTTTGTTTGATAAATATGTAATCAAAAGCATCTTAAAAGACGGAGACTCTCTCTGGCAAATTAGAGAATTAAAAGCGGAGAGCGATGGTAGTTATATTAGACACTCAACAAGCGATAATAAAAATCTTGAAATGGTCGAATCGTTTTTACAGGTTTCAACTCAACAGGATATTTGGTTAAGTTTGCTGCTAAAAAAAATCAAAACGGAAGAAGTTACAAGCGAAGATTTAATAGAATATTTAGAGTATATTGACTGTCTGCTGGCAAAGGAAAGGTTGGAGAAGAATAGCCAAAGGACGGTATTTGAACAATTATTCAAGAACGAACAAATAGAAACTATAGAAACATATTCTGATTGGGCTTTCTTGGATAATGGTACAAGCACGCCACGATACTGGTTTTTCAAGTTGGATTATTTACTTTGGAAAGATAAAAATATTAATAAATTAGACAAAAAAAGCACTTTCCAATTTAGACAAAACCGTTCTGTTGAACACGTTCATGCTCAAAGTCAGAATAATGAAATTAATAATGAATGGAATGAGAAGGAGATTGATTCGTTTGGGAATTTGGCTTTAATCAGTGTGAATTCAAATTCTCAAAATAACGATAATAATTTTGATGTTAAAAAGGCATATTTCAAACAAAGAACAGAAAAGTACGGATATGAAAGTTTGAAATTGGCATTAATTTTTGAAAATGACAATTGGACAAAAGAAAAATGCGAAGAACACCGAAAGAGTATGATAGAGAAATTAAAAGAATCATTATAAAAAAAATATAATTTTATGGAAGAAATAGTTAAAAATCTTATTAGAGAGAGCCTTGAAAAAAGGTTAATTGGTTGGGGAAAAATTGACCCGATACTTGTAAATTCTGCATTAATTAACTGTTGGCTGACGGATATTATGGCTTTGGGCTATAACAATTTTGACCTTGAAGCCGCTGCAAAAGATATTTATGAAATAGAGATACCTATGATGGGCGTTTTGATGCCTCAAAGATTTTTGGAAGATTACAGAGCAAGTATATTTTTGAGTAACAATCGTTTTTTTGAGGAGATTTGCGCTTTTCAGAAATACGCTGAATTAAGAAACAAAGAATCTGAGGAAGTTATTCTCGATGCTGTAAAACAGGAATTAGAAGGTATTGAGGATGGAAGTTTTGTATTATTATAACAAATGGAATATATGCAGAAAGAACAAATTTTATCCATTGCCGCAAAGTATCGCAAATTAGCCGCTTCGTTAGAAAGCCACGATGAAGAAAAGGCTTATAAATATGATAGTTTTGCCGATGATATCGAAGACAATATTGATATTTACGAGGATGAGTACTATCAAACAGAAGAAGATTTGTTGGATGACTTCAACGAAGCACAAGCAGAGATTGATTATCAGTGGAAAACGATGTTTCCCGATGGCGATAACGATGATGCCATTACTGATTTTTTGACAAATTAATGATGGTGTTATGTCCAAACTAGAATCCACCAAGCGCCACATCCTAATCATCAAGAAACTGCGGCAATCCAAGCAGGCGACTTTTGCCGAAATAGCTGACTATCTCGACCGGGAAACCGAATTGGACGGGTACTATGATTTTAATATTTCAAAACGTACTTTCGCGCGCGATTTGGAGGATATCGGCACGGCTTACGGTATTTACATCAAATACGATTTTTCCAACAAATTCTACTTTATCGAAAATGAGTTTGAACCCGAAGTCAGCGACCGGATGTTTGAAGCTTTCGATGTGTATAATGCACTCAATGTTAAAGAACAAGTGTCGAAGTTTGTTTATTTGGAACAACGTCGTCCGCAAGCTACGGAAC
Organism: Prevotellaceae bacterium; assembly: GCA_031273485.1. Classification (GTDB taxonomy): domain Bacteria; phylum Bacteroidota; class Bacteroidia; order Bacteroidales; family UBA932; genus JAIRLF01. The sequence goes on along the minus strand of JAISRS010000448.1, from coordinate 1,026 downwards.
ATCTGTACGGCTTGTTGCACGCCATAAAAAACCAAAAACAAATACATTTCCAATACACCAAGTATTACAAAGATCATCCCGAAAATCGCACCGTTGAACCGTTGGCAATCAAAGAATTTAAGTACCGCTGGTATCTTTTTGCCAAAGACGTTTACGATGACAGAATCAAATGCTATGCCTTAGACCGGCTTTCCAACCTGCAAATTTCGGATATCCGTTTTGAAAACAACCATGCGGACTGGCACAAACAGTTTAAACATTGCTTCGGCATCATAGCGCCCAATGCCGATGAGCCGAGTGAAGTCATCCTGTCGTTCGAGCCGTTTCAGGGGAAATACATTAAATCATTGCCGCTGCATGCCACGCAGAAAATTATGCTGGATAATGACGACGAACTCCGCATCCGGCTTACGGTTTATCTTACCCACGATTTTTTGATGGAATTGCTTTCTCACGGCGACCGGGTGAAAGTACTGCAACCCACACAGTTGATTGACGAATTAAAAGAAATATACAAGAACGCATTGGAGAAATATGCCGGTGAATAGGCATTCAAACTTTGAGGCAAACTCCTTGCTATGACTCTTCTACCGCCATGTACAGTGCGTTGTGCCGTGAGCCGAGGCGGGCTATTTTGCCTTCTTTCTGCAGCTCGGACAGGTCTTTGAGAGCCAGGTGCTTGGAGCATCCGTTCAGGCCGCGGCAGATGCCGCTCGAGATGGTGGGTCTGCTCTCAAGATAGGCGAGGATGTTGGCTTTTCGCTTCGCTGCGGGACAAACTTTCAGGCGGCTGCCTTCGTCGGAACGTACAAACCTCATTCGTTCAGTCAGCTTGTTTTTCAACTCTTTAGAGCAACGGAACACGACCTTGCCGAAGGCTATGTTTGAGGGGTTTATTTCCCTCTCTTTCGTAGCCGGAATGTTTTTCAGTGATACATTAAAGGTTCCCAAGCCTTCCAGTTCCACAATTTCTCCATCCTTCAGATGCCGTACTAACTGATCCTGGAAACTTGCCAACAAGCCCTT
>JAISRS010000446.1 GCA_031273485.1 Prevotellaceae bacterium | reverse complement strand
AGGTCCCCGATAGTTTGACGGAAAATCAGAAGAAAATTTTAGAAGAATTGCTCAAAAACAATAATTTGTCAATGAGCGAATTGGCAACGACAGTAGGCATATCCAAACGTAAAATATTGGACAATATCAACAAATTGAAAGATTTGAATATGCTTGAACGTATCGGCAAAAATAAAACAGGATACTGGAAAATCAAGAAATAATAATGCATACGGAAATATCCGAAAATAACCCCGAAGAACAGAAAGCGGAGTCCACTCTTAAAAAAAACGGCTAAAGGATTGTTTTGGGGAGAAATAAGCAATACCTTGCAGCAAGTTATCGGGATGGCATTCGGGATATTTATTGCGAGACCCTATATCTCAGGCAGCAAACAAGTTGAAATGATGACGGAACAGAAAAATAGGAGAAGCTGTCTTAAAAGTCTGTTTAAACGCAAGGAACGCAAAGAAACCGCAAAGGGCGCAAAGTTTATATCGCCGATACTGTTCCCCCTTGCGAACTTTGCGAAAATTCTTTGCGGACTTTGCGTTTGAAAAATATCTCTTTCGAGACAGTCTTTTCCTGTATTTCTGACGATTGCGCGATTTCCGTCATCAGTACTGCGAGGCACGAAGCAGGAAGCAATCTCCAAACAGGAAAAAGATTGCCGGAGTATTGAATATTCCGACAAAAATTACAGCAATTTCGGGAATAAGATTCTAATGGACATTTTGGGTTAATTTTTTTGTGTCTTTACGTTCCGGTAATTCGGCAATTCGTCTTTACGGCAGCTTGCTCGGTTGTATTATTTTCCTGTTCGGTATAAAAGGGATTTTTGAAAACATTAACTCCAAAAACCGTAATTTTATCAAAAGCACGCAGATTATAAGGATTTTCGCAGATAAATAACAACGCATGTAATAATCTGCGTAAATCTGTTAAATCTGCGTTATCAGCGTGCTTTTAATACCTTAAGTTTACAGTTAAAAACAACACCAACGGATTTAATCCGAAACTGAAAATTTCATTTTAATTTTACCCCACAGTACCAGAAAAATAAATACGGTATTCGTATATAAATAGCGTTTGAATAAACGTTTGGGTTCCTGCATTAAACGATAAACCCATTCCAGACCGATTTGTTGCATCCATTTTGGGGCGCGTTTACGAACACCAACAAGAACAGGAAGAGCGCCTCCGATGCCTATCATCACCCCGTTTATTTTTCCTTTCATTGCCGCCATCCATTTTTCCTGTTTCGGACAGCCTAAAGCTACGAAAATGAGTTTTGCGCCGGCAGAGTTAATCGTATTGATGATTTCCCGCTCTTCTTCAACATTTAAAGGATGAAAAGGCGGACTGTATATACCCGTATAAGGGATGCCGGAATAATATTCTTCCGTGTGGTTCTTTATTTTACACAAAACATCGTCGGTTTCGCCATAGAAAAACACGGGCAGTCGGCGTTGCGAAGCCAGCGAAAGCAAATCCGGTAACAAATCCATGCCGGCAACCCGTTCCTGCCTGATTCCATACAGCCATCTTAACGCCCATGTCAGAGGCAAACCGTCGGAGGTTGTTATGGCAGCATTGTTTACAACCTCGGCAAATGCTTTATCTCTATATGTTTCCACCAGCATGTGTACATTCGCCACACAGATGTATTCGCTGCACTCATCCGAATTTGCTAATGCCGGAATTTCTTCGAGAAAATCACGGTAGCTGCCGATAGAAAGATTTAAAGTGAAAAGAGGGTGTTTTTGCATAGAAATTAAACAGCTGATGGAAACTATCTTATTACGGAATTATAAATAGATACCAATTGTTCTGCGTTTTTTTCAGGCGTATAATATTCCAACCAGGTTTGATTGTGGAAAAGCAATTAAAAAATGTGACTTAAAATTACACTGTTAAACAGTGTACTGTTTAATAAATTTCGAAATAATAAATCTGATTTTTCTCTTCAAAGTATTAAAAACAATGTTGAATGTAACAGCTTGATAATGTAGATACATATTGGGATTTATAAAAACTCTTTCATATCCGTTTTTTTGCATTTGATAATAAATACTGCAATGTTCACAATATACTTCTACTCTATTATCATTATTAAAAATTAACTGATAATTTATATCTCTAATTGCTTCATACTGGTAAATAGCCAAACCTCCAAACGCAGAAAATACACGTATTGGATTATCTGCATATTGCAATTTACCATACTTATACCAAAACTTTGTCATTATAGTTATGGTAAAACTTATTAATCCATGATTAACAGGATATTACCTTGCGCTTTGTATGTTATTTGATAGCAACTTGGTATTATAAGATAGTTGCTTAATTTTTAATTCCGTTTGAGATTCTGTTTCTTTTCCCAATTCAATTAATGCATAAGTATCATGATATCTTCTTTGTAAAGAAGGTGATCGGGAATAACCATAGGCTGTGATAGCATCCCACTCAAAATCCGAATTAAACGAAGATAAAATACCATTTAAATATAATGCCTTTACATCTAAATCAACAACAATAATATAATCGGCATTCCAATTCTTTTTTCTAAGATATGAAAGGTATTGATTTCGACAATATACCATTCTCTCTATCCTTTTTTTACTAAAAAAAGGATTACATGTAACACTACCATATGAGGGAATTGTTTTACCGTTCATCACATTGTCATTAAGCAATAAATGAATTTTATCAGCCCCTCTATGATTTGACCATTTTTTTAAAATTTTCTTTGTATTATCCGTACTGTCATTTTCATAAATAACTATTTTATAATCTTTTGCTTTATCGCATAAGGCATCTATTATGGGAATATTTTTTTTTAATCCTTTACCGGCATTACGAACAATACTGCAAACTATAATAGTTGAATCTTGTAATAATTTCACGATTTTCAGAAATTTTTATGATTGAATAAATTAAGCCTCATGGGTATAGGACAGAAAGATTGTCAATAATTTCCGATCACATCAAATAAATCACCATACTTTTTCCATAAGTCCGAATTGTTTTTTCGTTTCTCCTCCTGCACTTTCAGTGTTGCAAAACTCTTTAAATAGGGCAAATAATCGCTAATTCCAAAGGCAGAGAAATATAAATCTATAAAATGCCTGTCGATTTCCAGATGTTTTAACGGCTCTGCCTCGTTGAAAAGCAACGCGGGTTGAAAGATATAAGTGAACAAATCATATCCCAATGTTCGTTCTTTAGCTGTTTCCCAATCAATCAGCCTTATATTGCCATTGTTTTCCAAAAAATTCCACGGACAAAAATCCCCATGCGATAATGAAAGTTGCAAATTTTGATCGGTGTGATGTATTTCATTCCTTAAATTAAATTGGGACAAGCGGATGCTTAATTCCGTAATTTCTTTTGTCAGTCTCCGGCTTCTGGGTCTTTTGCCTTTGATGTATTCGGTCTTTAGATAAACAAACTCCGGGGTTATTTTATAGTCCAACAGGGCAGGCGTAAATCCGGAACCGTTCAGCATGTTTAATATATGAATTTCATTTTTGCTTAATTCCATTGCCGCCGGTTTCTGTGCAAATTTGGCAAAAAACGGCTGTTTGGTTTGATTGTTATATCCCAAAATTGAAATTTTTTGCTCTATTCCCGGTGAACCCATATTGAACGACATCAAACTATCGCCTCCGTCAACTTCTTTGATCAGCGTATATGGAAATGTTAATTTGCCTGTATCTACTGCATTTATCCGCCTTATAACACTGCTGTTCCTGAATAGCCACCAGTACAGTTTGGCTGCCTTGCCTCCATAAGCGCTGTATAAACCATACATATAGCGTTTATCCTTCCTTAACTTCGGAAAATAATAGGAGGTGGTGAAAGTTTGGAATTTATACATCATATTTTACTGAAAATAAAATTGTAGGTATCATTCACGGTTCTATCCCAAAGCAATTCTTGAGCACGTTGAATAGATTTATTGGCGATCATATTATAAAAGATTTCATCTGAGACTAACTGATGCATTTTCTCTGCAATGTTCCATTCAACTTCCTTTGCAGTTCTATTGTGAGTTGAAATAACGGTTTCTTTTAAATTATCACCCATCACACAAGCGGGACCGCCACAATTCAAACAAATAACGGGCAATCCGAAAGACAGCGCCTCTAAAACCACATTTCCACTACTATCATGCAAACTTGGAAAAATGAATGCCGAGGAAATACTGTAATAAGATTTTAATTCTTCATAATTTAACCATGGTATAAGTTTCACATTCTTTTGTATGCTATTTTGATCTATGAATCGTTCAATTTTAGTTTTATATTCTCCTTCTCCGATCAACAATAATTGGGTTGACGAATCATAATGTTCCAAATAATATTTGAAGGAGTTCATTAATAAATCAATCCCTTTCCAATAAAGAAATCGACCAACATACAAGAATGTATTTTTATTTCTGTTTTCGGGTTTGCATTCTGTTACATGGTCTATCCCAATTTCCAATCTATTATATGTTTTATAGTGCCATTTAGACGGAACAAGTTTCCTTGTTGCTTCAGTTTTCGTCAAAATTAGAGCAGAAGATGCAAACATTTTATGTATAAACGGATTGAATAATGCTATTACATTAGCACATTCCCGAACTTTTTCCTTGAATTGATA
>JAISRS010000408.1 GCA_031273485.1 Prevotellaceae bacterium | reverse complement strand
TTGCTGTTAATAATCGCCATATAAAAATTTACACTGCCAAATAAGGGCGCAAAGATAGTGCTTTTTTCTCAACCAAATCATAAACACCGGAAATTCTCCACGTCCTCCTCATCCCAAACGTAGTAGACCGCAAAATACAAGTATCGCCGCTCTCCCCAATCAATCAAGTCCTTAAAGTGGATAGTTGTTTTATAATATTGCAAATCAGCCATTTAGAATCTGATAAAATGATACGTCTTATTGTCGCTGCTCAAAACTAACCGCCCTCCACCAACATCCAAAACCACAAACCGTCGCTCCTTTTCCCTCCAGTCGGTAAGAAGAATAAAATCCGCCACCGGACGGGGATTGGAAAACAACGCCAGCAGAATGGTATTTTCCTCCGGTTGCGACTTATACCCCAACTGCCGACTAAACGTCTCTGTCTGAGGATCATACACCTGATAGAGAAACAGCGACTCCGATTGAAAATTATACCAGACCGTATCGACATAAACCGTTCGACCGTCCTCTTCAACCTTCGTAAGCTGCCACTTCCCCTCCAACTGCTCACTCAAACCTTTTTGGCACCCGCCCAAAACTAAACAAATGCCAAGAGCCAACCCCAATAACACTATTCCTTTCATACCTCACAAACGTAGGTGAGCCATATTTATTTCACTTCCGTAGAAAATAATTGGACGTACTTCAGTCATTCCGATCCAAAAGATGAACTGTCAAAAACATTTTCAATGGTTTCAAATAGTCAGCCTCCAAATTCCAGTGATCTTTATTTCGATAATCCCGCTCAACTTCCTTAATTTTCTTTTTCTCGCTCTTGGATTTCCCAAGCAGTGCTTCGAGATAAGCATAGATTTTAGTTTTCTTAGCAGGAGTAGTCAACGGTTCATCACGTCCTGCAATCGTTGTGTTTCTCAAACATTGTTCGTATCCGTCCCAGCACTGAAAAATCGGTCTATTCTTATCAAGGATAATATTTTCGAGTAAGTTTTCCAGCGTGCCATTCTCCTGATTATTAGGGAACAGGAAAAGTTCAAAAGTCACGCCGATCTCCGAACGGGTTTTCTCAAGAGCGGCTTTTCTTGCTGCAAAATCATCATCTGCATCAAAGATTACCAAATTAACACCGCTGCTGTCAGTATTTTGATTCATAGTTTGCTTGGTGTCTTCGTCTTTTATATTCCATCCACCTGTAACAACGATCTTATAACTATCAACCTGAAGATCAGGCAGAATACGCTTGATATAATCTTGGATGAACTTTTTATCTGCGACTCCTTCGACAAAAATATAAACAGACTTCTTCATAATTTTAACGTCTTAATTCATTATCATGTTCGATAGCACTTTTCAGTCCTTCGTAGGAATAGCGATAAGTTTTATAACCCGCTTTCTGAGTATTAGCGACGATAAACACGCTACTATGTTCGCGCATAGCCTCACTGTCCGGTTGCTCCAATGCTGCTTTAAAATAGGCAAGCGTTTCTTTATTGTGTGTCGTAACAAAGAGTTGGAGATTGTATTTTTCAACAAACGCAATTAAATTTTTCCAAAGCAACTCATGCGCAAAATAATGTAATCCATTTTCGATTTCTTCAATAAACACAGCCTGGTCATGTTTCATTGAAGCCGTGATCATGATATTTAGAAATCGCCGAATACCATCACCCATAATATAGCTTGGAACACGTGGTCCCAATCCTTTCATTTCGAAATAAATGCCATCGTCCAGCGGTAAAATATTTTCCACATTACCATCAAACGCCTGCAATGATCGCAGGATATCACCATGTTGATTTTGCTTAAATAAAAACGAATAGACAGGAAATAAGGCATCATCTTGAATAGTGGAAGGAACAAACGCGGAATACATATCTTCATTGTAATCGGACATAGTTGGTCTCACCTCATTACCGTCAAAAACCAAGGAACTTTCACCCAGTAACCGCTGTTCGCCTGCTTTTTCCAAAGAGAAATTCAAATCCAGTCCTACCAACTTGGGGACTCTCGCAGATCCATAGTCCACAGATAGAGGTACCCCTTTATTAAGGACTTTACCTTCCTGATATTTGGCTTTAAACTCCAGCGTACGTTCCGAAGAATCATTGAATTTAGCCTTAAAAGTTGGTTTGTTTTCGAAATCCAGATTATGAAACAGATACCTGAGTTGATTAGCCGAAGTAATCCCCAGTCCTCTAAACTCATGAACACTAATAGCCAGCATCGGGTTAGCCATCCCTGTTATAAGGAACAAGGCTTCCAGAATAGAGGATTTCCCTACACTGTTTTTTCCCACGAACAAGTTTATTTTAGAAAGCCCGTCGATTTCAATAGAATCAAATGCTCTAAAATTCTTTATTTTCAAGTTTTGAATATGCGCCATATTATTATTTTAACAAAACCGCGTTTTACAAACCACGCCCTCTGCGCAAAAGTAATACTTTTTCCGTAACCATACAACGAAGAGCCTTTTTATTCAAAAGTTGCGCATCCTCATTTACGGCATTTTCTCCAGACCTTCCCATTTCACCTTCCACATTCCGTTTTTTGGGAACCCTGGTGTTATATCTTGGCATCCATCCCACCCAGCGCACATCATCGCTATTGCCGTGAGTAGTCCTCCATTACCTGGCAGATACAACCTCAACCGTTCATTTTGGTAGTTATGCCCATTAA
>JAISRS010000399.1 GCA_031273485.1 Prevotellaceae bacterium | reverse complement strand
ATAGCTTTGGCGACTTCTTCCATCAGCCATTTTGGTGTAGATGTCGCTCCGCAGACACCTACGGAATGATGACCTATGAACCATTCGGGGTTTAAATCGTTGCTGTGTTCCACGAAATACGAATCGGGATTAAAATCCTTACAACTCTGATACAGAACTTTTCCGTTGGAACTTTGTTTGCCGCTCACAAATATTATCACATCGTGTTGTTTTGCGAATTTTTCCAGATGAGGTTTCCGTCCCGACACCTGTCTGCAAATAGTGTTATACGCCTTGAATTTAGATACATCTCCGCCCGATTCCTCTATTTTCTCTTTTATTGTTCCGCACAGTTTTTCAAATTCTTCGATACTTTTTGTTGTTTGCGAAAACAAAAAAACAGGACGGGTAAAATCAATCTGATTTACTTCATCAATATTTTCGATCACAACAGCATTATTTTCGGTTTGTCCCACCAGACCGTTCACTTCGGCGTGTCCTTTTTTGCCGAAAATAACAATATTACCGTTTTCTGTTTTTGCTGTTTCGTAAGCCTGTTTTATGCGTTCCTGCAATTTAAGCACAACAGGACAAGTGCAGTCCACTATTTCGATATTGGAATTTTGAGCCGTTTTGTAAGTATCGGGAGGCTCGCCGTGCGCCCGGATGAGCATTTTCCCGGGAGATATATCCCTGATATCGTTGTGCGAAATAGTAGTTAAACCCTTATTTTTAAGGCGTTCGACCTCCACATTATTATGCACTATTTCGCCCAGCGAAAACAGTACTCCATCCTTATCCAGTTCTTTTTCTGCTGTTTCGATGGCTCTAATCACGCCATAGCAAAATCCCGAACGATGATCTATTTCAACTGTCAACTTATTCACCTAATTCCTTCACTTTATTATACAGCCACTCAACCTGTTCTTCGGGAGTCATATTGCTGTTATCAAGAATTACGGCGTCGGCAGCCTGTTTCAACGGACTGTGTTCGCGGTGAGTATCTATATAATCCCGTTCTTCCAGATTTCTTTGCACCTCGTCCCGATTTACCCTTGAGCCTTTTGCTTTAAGTTCCGAAAAGCGGCGGTCGGCTCTGATGTGGGGGGCGGCGGTCATAAATATTTTCAGTTCCGCATCGGGAAATACCACAGTTCCAATATCGCGTCCATCCATCACAACCCCTTTTCGCTTGCCTATAAGCTGTTGCTGTTTCACCAGCAAATCTCTGACTTCGGGAATAGCGCTAACTATACTCACCTGATTTGCAACTTCTATTGAACGGATTTCTTTTTCCACATTACAACCATTCAGATAAGTATCGGCAATTTCTCCGTTTTTACGAAACTCGATATTGATGTCGCCAAGCATGGATTTCAATTTGTCCGACACTTTTCCGGCGCTGTCGATCAGGTTATTTTGTATGCAAAACAAGGTCACCGCCCTGTACATGGCTCCGGTATCGACATAAAGATAGTTCAGTTTGCGGGCAATTGCCTTTGCTATAGTGCTTTTTCCGGTTGACGAGTAGCCGTCTATTGCTATTATTATTTTCCTGTCCTCGATATTTGCCGAACGAGAAGCGTTGTTTTGAGATGGGTTATTCATCGTTTTTTTTCTCTATTTCAGCTACTTTTTTCATTAAATCATACACGTCGTTTCTCAGTTCCGGCAAATTGCGGAATATGGCAAACGAGCGTTTATATTTTGACGCTTCCATTGCCGGGAATCCCAACATTGCCTTATCGTCGGGAACATCCTTCGACACCCCGCTCTTTGACGCCAAAGTCACTCGGTTACCAACATTTAGATGACCTATCACTCCGGCTTGTCCTGCAAAAACACAATTTTCGCCTACTTTTGACGAGCCGGCTATTCCGGTTTGCGCCGCAATCACCGTATTTTTACCTATTTCCACATTATGTGCAATCTGAATCAGGTTATCCATCTTTACGCCATAACGGATTATTGTTGAACCCATTGTCGAACGGTCGATAGTGGTACAGGCGCCTATTTCCACATTGTCCTCTATCACCACATTACCCGTTTGCGGTATTTTTTTATACTCCCCATTTGCCTGAGGCGCAAAACCGAAGCCATCAGCGCCGATAACGCTGTTGGAATGTACGATACAGTTTGCGCCTATGATACATCCCTTATAGACTTTAACGCCGGAAAAGAGTATGGTATTGTCGCCAATCTCCACATTATCGCCAAGATAAACATGCGGATAAATCTTGACATTGTTCCCTAACCTGACTCCTTTGGAGATATAGGCATAAGAGCCGATATAACAGTTTTTTCCTCTTTTGGATTTCCACGAAACGGTGGACGGATATTCACGTCCTTTTTTGTTTTCCGATTTTGCCGATTCGAATAAAGTCAACACGGACGCAATGCCTTCATAAGCATTATCAACGCGTATGATAACAGGAGTGATTTTACTTTTTAACTCAAAATCTCTATTGAGTAAAATAATCGAAGCCTTTGTGGTGTACAAATACTTTTCATATTTAGGATTTGCCAGAAAACATAAAGTTCCCGGTTTACCCTGTTCTATACGGGCAGGCGCTGATACTAAAGTCGATGCGTCCCCTTCTATTGTGCCGTTCAAATAACCGGCAATTGTTTCTGCGCTTAATTGCATATTAAATTTTATATAATTAACATTTTGTTTAATAATTGCAAAAATAATGAAATTACTCTATTCCACACAACACTAAAATGAATAATGTTGTTAAAAAATTTTTTTTCATAGAATGATTATTGTAAATCCGATTACTAAATCAATAATTAAAATTAAGATAAACAGCATGGTACCCTCATGTTTTTGACTTATTTGTCAGCTTGAAGATTTAAGTAAATTTGAAACAAAATTCGGAAATATCAGTGGAAATATTTTGTATTAATAAAAAAACCATTACATTTGTATCAAATTATCGACAAGAGTTCCGTCAAGTGCGGAATTCTTTTTTGTTTTAGAAAAAAGACTTAATACTTAAAATATCATGTCTAAAACTCATTATATTACAGAAGAAGGATTACAAAAACTTCGTCAAGAGTTGGAGTACCTCAAAAGTGTGGAACGTCCGGAGATATCCAGACAAATTGCGGAAGCAAGAGATAAAGGCGATTTATCCGAAAATGCGGAATATGACGCCGCAAAAGATGCCCAGGGGCTTTTGGAAATGAGAATTTCCAAATTGGAAAGTATGGTAGCTAATGCGAGAGTTATCGACGAATCGAAAATCGATCTCTCGAAAATTCAGATATTGAGCAAAGTTAAATTAAAAAATCTGGCGACAAAAAAGATCATGGAATATACTTTGGTTGCCGAAACGGAAGCCAATCTGAAAGAAAACAAACTGTCGGTGGGAACACCGATAGCAAAAGCTCTTATGGGACATAAAAAAGGTGAAACAGTGGATGTTAATATTCCGGCAGGTAAACTGAAATTAGAAATCCTGGATATCTCTATATGACACCTTAATTTAATTGCTTTGGCAACAAAATACAGCAATTTAAAGCCGAACAAAAGTAGTAGCAAGTCGCTTGGCGTTACGGAGTATTGTGCCGGAAACGACAGGCGAATTGCTTATTATTTGTCGGTAAAGTACTTTAAAATAAATTACCGTTTGTAGATGAAAACAGTGGCGATTATTGGAGCGGGAAATCTGGCGGCGTCAATAGCGCCGGCGCTGAAAAGGGCGGGAGTACAAATCACCGAAGTATATTCCCGCACTTGCAGTCACGCCGAAGAGCTTGCGGAAAAGGTTGATGCGACGTCTGTAGGCGCAATATCGGAATTGAATCCCGCCGATTTCTACATCCTGTCCGTTTCCGATAATTATATTGAGGAAGCGGCGTCGCTGTTGCCCAAAAACAATGCGATTGTATTGCACGTTTCGGGAAGCGCCGACATAAAAGCGCTTAGCGTTCATTGTGACAGATACGGAGCGCTGTACCCGTTCCAAACCTTTTCCGCTTCACGACCGGTGGAAGATTTTAGCGAAATCCCTGTTTTTATAGAAGCCGATTCCAAAGAAACTCTGGCTGAAATAAAAGAATTGGCAGAACAGATATCGCATAAAGTCGCCGTGCTGGATTCGCACCAGCGTATGGGGCTGCATATTGCGGCGGTTTTTGCGTGTAACTTCTTCAACGGCATCCTGTCCTGCGCTTTTGACATTTGCGGCGAATATGGCATCGACCCTTCGGATTTGAAGCCTCTGACGGAAGAAACTCTGCGGAAAGCCTTCGATTCCGGCAATCCGAAAACGGTACAGACAGGTCCGGCAGTTCGCAGAGATGTGTCAACAATGGAAAAGCATCTGAATTTACTGCAAACCAAACCGGAACTCAAAGAAATCTACAGTTTAATATCAAAACATATTCAAGAGGCGTCCATGTATTAGCAAATCAATCAAAAGAAACAGGGAACCTCTAAAAAGATCTAATATGATAAAATATCTTACTCCGCCGTGTTTATCGGCGATTGACTGCAATTTCGTTCGCTTTTTTACATTCCTGATAAAGTTGAACAGATGAAGAATACAAAAACGGTAGCATTGCAGGGTCATGCCGCGCTATTGGCGGCTAACCTGTTGTGGGGACTGATGGCGCCAATGGCAAAGGCGGTTTTACTGTCCGGCAGCATAAACGCAATTTCCCTGACGACGTTCAGGGTGTTTGGGGCGGCAATTTTGTTCTGGATCGCTTCGGCTGTGATGAAAAAGGAGCCGGTGGGACGCAGGGATTTGATTCGTTTGTTTTTTGCAGCCCTGTTCGGCATTATCCTCAATCACGGGGCGTATATGTTCGGCGTATCGCTGACCTCGCCCATCGACGTGTCAATTGTTGTAACAACGGGTCCTATTATCGCTATGATTATTGCCGCATTTTACCTGAAAGAGCCGATGACGGGAAAGAAAGTCGGAGGGGTTTTTCTCGGCGCCGGCGGAGCGATATTGCTCATCGTGAGCGGCTACCGGTCGCATGTTACGGATGCTGCGCATAGTAGTCTTTGGGGGGCTTTGCTGTGTTTGTTATCACAGTTTTGTTTTGCCACGTATTTTGTTGTGTTTAAGGAATTGACGGGTCGATATTCGCCTGTGACGCTGATGAAATGGATGTTCACGTATGCGTCCGTCTGTATGCTTCCGTTTTCCTATACATCTATTATAACTATTGATTTTGCGGCGATATCGCCGACAATCTGCTGGGATGTTTTATATGTTGTTGTGGTCGGCACCTTTGTTACATTTATGCTGTTGCCTGTAGGACAACGTTCCTTGCGACCCACCGTCGGCGTGATGTATAATTATGTGCAACCGATTGTGACCTCGTCTGTTGCCGTGTGGTGGGGAATGGATACCTTCGGATGGATGAAAGGCTTAGCCATCGGACTGATATTCCTTGGCGTATATGTTGTAACGCTAAGCAAATCAAGAGCGCAAATGAATGAGGAATTATGAATTATGAATTAATTCGGTAACAAAAGTTCAGCAAGTTATTTCGCCACACGCAAACTCTACTTCGCCCTATGCAAACTCTACTTCGCCCTATGCAAACTCTACTTTACCCTATGCAAAGTCTACTTCAACCCATGCAAAGTCTACTTTAACCCATGCAAAGTCTACTTTAACCCATGCAAAGTCTACTTTAACCCATGCAAACTCTACTTCACCCTATGCAAAGTCTACTTCACCCTATGCAAAGTCTACTTCACCCTATGCAAAGTCTACTTCACCCCATGCAAACTCTACTTTAACCCATGCAAAGTCTACTTTAACCCATGCAAACTCTACTTTAACCCATGCAAAGTCTACTTTAACCCATGCAAAGTCTACTTTAACCCATGCAAAGTCTACTTTAACCCATGCAAAGTCTACTTCGCCACATGCAAGCCGTCCGAACGACCGTGCGGTTCTTTCCAATGGCTATGCGGAACGTACAAGGGTTAAAATCTCTGTTAGTATCTTATTTCCGAAATTGATGTAATTTTTGGCAGACTGTTCAATATTCGTCTCTTTTGTGGGATGTATTTGACTGCGTCGAACTTACGTTTAACTGAGTCAAATGTCAAGTTGACTGCGTCGAATTTACGTTTCAAAGTGTCGTGTTTAAGATTGTTGTTATTTTAACACAGAGTTCACAAAGGAGAACCTCTAAAAACTTGATTTTGCAAAGCAGACAAGATTTTTAAACCGGAGTTTACCAATTGTAAATGAGGATTTAAAATTTGATGTCGAACACCTTCCATACATCCCACTTTCCACCTTTTTTATTGCTATGTCAAAAAAATATTTTACTTTTGTCGCCAATATTGAAATTAAACAGTATTGAAATTAAAAATTAATTAAAAATTAAAGAATTATGAGAAAAATTACATTTTTTATAACATTCGTTGTTATTCTATTCTGTTTCGTAGATGAAGCAAAAGCTCAACAAGTTGAGCATTTATTTAATGGAAAAGATTTATCCAATTGGAATTTTGTGGTAGATAAAAATTCTGTTCCCGCCAATGAGGTTTTTTCTGTGAAAGACAGTGTGATTCACATAAAAGGCACGCTTGGATACATGTACACAAAGAAAAAATACGATAATTATGTTTTGCATGTGGAATGGCGTTGGCCTAAAGAAGCCACAAACAGTGGAATTTTTTTGTTGATAGAAGACCCTAAAAATCCTTTTCCAAACGGTATTGAATGTCAGTTAGGGGCGGGTAATGTCGGCGACTTGGTATTGTTAGGCGGTTCAAATCTTGACGAATACAAAACTCCGCCGGAAGGACGACCGGCTTTTCCTGTGGTGAAAAAAGCAAGCGCCTCAAGCGAAAAACCTACAGGTGAGTGGAATCATGCAAATATTTTTGTACAGGACGGCGTTATTACTGTAGTTATTAATGGCATACACCAAAATAAAGGCACAAATAAAATCAAAACCGGACATATAGGCTTACAAAGCGAAGGTAAAGATATTCAGTTTAAAAATGTCACTATAAGTAAATTGTAGATTTTCGTTTATTACTTTTTTGTGTAACATTTTTATCCGGCACAATAATAAAAAATATTCAGTCGCCGGATTAAACGATTTTTTTAAGAGGCTGTCTAAAAACACGCCGATGATTTAGATTATAAGGATTTTTGCAGATAAATAAAAAAACCGGTTAAAATCAAATAAATAATAACCTGCGTAAATCTGTTAAATCTGCGTTATTCGCGTGTTTTTAGACAGCCTCTTCGTTTATTCGACGACTAAAATAATTTATGAACCAATCAATTGTCTTAACTCATGATCAAAAATTCGTATAATTCGGCGGAAAAAATCAGCGATGAGTTGTTATGAAATTACGTAAAACCTGTCCATTAAAAAAGGGATTAACCCCTTAATTTTTATCTGTTTTTATTAACCGGAAGGAATACTTGGAGGGAAACTTATAATAAAAAAAGTAGTGGAATGTTGAGGAATTGTTTAAAGTTTGAAGCAAATAATATTGAGTTTTCCGAAGGGATACACTCCACTACCTAATTTTCATTAATCAATAATACATTTTTGTAAATATAAAATCTCACATTTTGTTGGCACAAAGATATGCACTTTTTTAATATCTTCAAAAAAAAAATCACATATTTTGATAAATTTTTACAAATTTATTTGTAATCATCTGATTATTAACTGCCGACTAAATGAATATTTTTTACGATTTTATTATCTTTTAATCTGTTTTTTTACGATTTTATTCATTTATATTTCATTTTTGCAGCAATATTTTCATCATAAATTTATAGTTTACCACTATAATTTTCCAATTTCATATTGCCTTTATACATTCCGCATTTCAATTTAAATTTAAAATCCATTTTGCAGCCGATAATGAATCAACTTTCAGACTTAATGAGTCTAATGCCTTCAATTTCACATCTTCCGGCTCATCGTCCGAATGGTTCAACAACAAATACCGACTATAGTCGGCAGTATATTCAGGGTGACCCTGAAATGTTATTATCCTGTTATTAATATAAAAACCTTCATAAGGGCAAAAATCGCTTTGAGCAAAGCAAACAGCCTGCGGAGGCAATTCCGTAACCTGATCATGATGATTATAATGTAAATTCATTGTTTTGTCGGGAAAATAAGCAATGGCTTTTGAATCAATGATATTTGAAGTGCGTACTCCTGCACCCCAACCTTGTACGGCTTTTTCTGTTTTGCCTCCCAAGGCTTGGGCAATTATTTGATGTCCAAAACAAACGCCTGCAATTTTAACATTTTCCATATACATTTTTCTAATAAATTTAATCAAAGTTTGAACCCATAAAGTATCATCGTATGCTCCGGCGTTACTGCCGGGGATTAAATAAATATCGTCGTTATTTAATGTGCGAGGGTATATTTCTTCTCGAACATCAAATATTTCGTACTCCGTATCGGAGTGAACCGAATCGAACAAGTTTCGGAACATCAATATATATGATGTAAATTCGTTCGTAAATATTTCCGAAAACGTATCACATAAAAGGCAATTAACTTTCATCAAACCAAAAATTAAACGTAAACCACCGAATTTGATACAAAATATAAACCTGTAAATTTAAACCATACACAAACTAATTTATTCAATTAAATTGAGTGTATGTTGCAAAACTCTGTCGCAAAATTATAAAATAATTTGTAAATACCGTTAAAATTTTATTGTTTTTTTTAAAAAAAATGAAAAAAAATTTTCCGCCGAAAATATTCGCAGGTCATAAATTGCAGTAAACTGTTTGAATTTTAAATAATTAATTAGATAAAAAAACGGGAAATTAAAAATCAAAAATAGCTTATAATTTATTTTTTTCAACTGTTTTTTTATGAAAAAACGATTAAAAAAATTGATGTTTTGCGATAAAAGAATAAAATATTTTGCCAACAAATATTAAAATACTTACCTTTGTCGCCTTAAAAAATGTATTAACAATGATTTTCTAGATATGATTCAGAAATTATTTACCGAATTTCCACCTGTAACGGCGGAACAGTGGGATGAGGTTATTATTAAAGACCTTAAAGGGGCAGACTATAATAAGAAATTGGTGTGGAAAACATACGAAGGATTTAACGTTCGACCTTATTACAGTTCAATAAATCTTAAAGATTTACAACATTTAAAGTATGCTGCCGGAGTGTTTCCATTCGTCAGAGGGACGCACAATGATAACAATTGGAAAATTACGCAAACTATTTTCCCGGACAATAGAGGGGTAAAAACGGACAATGCCCTGATATTAAACACTCTTATGAAAGGCGTGGATTCCATAATCTACAAAGTGAAAAGTAATGGTCTTTCCGATCAGGATTTTGACATCCTGTTGAAAGATATAGCTTTGCCTTATATCGAATTTAGCTTTCAGACCTGTTGCACCGATGCGTTAAAAACGCTGAAACAACTTGTTGCCAAAGTAAAATCCGAAGGTTGGGAGGTCGATAAAATACAAGGATACGTCAATTTTGACCCTCTGAGGAGATTAACCATGTTCGGCAGCTTCATTACAAAAACAGAACGGGAAATTTTTGAAGTAATAAAATCCCTGATCAAAACAAGTGAAGCGCTTCCAAACTACAGAGTGATAGGCGTCAGTCCTTTTATCTATCAAAATGCAGGTTCCACTATAGTTCAGGAACTCGCACTCGGCTTGGCTATGGGTAGCGAATATCTGGCGCAATTAACCGATTTGGGCTTAGAGATAAACGAAATAACAAACCGTATGCAGTTCATCTTTTCGGTGAGTTCCAACTATTTTATGGAAATTGCAAAATTCAGGGCTGCACGTATGCTTTGGGCTGAAATTGTGAAAACATACGGAGGTTCGGACTGCGCCGCAAAATTGAAAATACACGCAAAAACATCCGAATGGAATCAAACAGTGTATGATCCGTATGTGAATATGTTGAGAAATACCACAGAAGCAATGTCGGCAGCCTTGGCAGGCGTAGATTTGCTGGAGGTTACGCCTTTCGACACTCCTTATGCTTCACATAATGAGTTTTCGAGACGTATAGCGCGCAATACTCAGTTGCTGCTCAAAGAAGAATCCTACTTTGACCGTGTAACCGACCCGTCGGCAGGCTCTTACTACATCGAAACTCTTACCGCATCTATTGCCGCCGAAGCATGGAAACTGTTTAACGAAATCGAACGGAAAGGCGGCTATATCGCTGCGCTTCAGGAAGGATTTATTCAAAATCTGATTAAAACTTCGGCTCAAAATAAGGATAACAATATCGCTACACGTCGCGAAATTCTGCTGGGAACAAACCAGTATCCCAATTTTACCGAAAAATTGAATAAGGAAGTCCTCGAAACACGAAACAATACTCAATCCATACAAAATGTTCAAAATTCGGCATGTTGCAGCGAATATTCCGATAAACTGACGGTGGAACCCATAAAGGTTTATCGAGGAGCGGCGGCATTTGAAGAATTACGCATGAGGACAGAGAAATCGGGTAATGTCCCCATTGCTTTTATGCTGACTTTCGGCAATTTGGCAATGTGCAGAGCAAGGGCGCAGTTTTCGTGTAATTTCTTTGCCTGCGCAGGATTTGAAGTTGTGGATAACAATCGTTTTGCCAATCCCGAAGAGGGTGTTGATGCAGCGGTTGAAGCGGGCGCAAAGATTGTGGTTGCTTGCAGTTCGGACGATGAATATGCCGAAAATGTTCCGGTGATTTACGAAAAACTCGCCGGAAAAGCCATAGTAGTAGTCGCCGGCGACCCTGCCTGCAGAGCGGAATTGGAAGCAAAATCCATTAAACACTTTATAAATGTAAAATCAAACGTATTGGAAACATTGAAAGAATATCAAAAGGAATTGGGAATTTAATCGCTTCAATTGTTGTTTTTTCTATAAAATTAAAATAAAATGAGAGTAAAATTTAATAATAATATAACATTCGACGAACCGGCGGGAACTTGTTGCCGGAATGAAACAACGTCGGGATTTATGACTCCCGAACAGATTTATGTTAAAAACATATACAATGCCGACGACCTCGAAGGGATGGAACATCTGAGCTATGCCGCCGGATTACCGCCTTTTCTGCGGGGACCGTACAGCTCTATGTATGTTATGCGCCCGTGGACAGTGCGCCAGTATGCGGGATTTTCGACAGCCGAAGAATCCAACGCATTTTATCGCCGCAATTTAGCCGCAGGACAAAAGGGACTTTCCGTAGCGTTTGACCTCGCAACTCATCGCGGCTACGATGCCGACCATCCACGTGTGGTGGGAGATGTGGGAAAAGCGGGCGTTTCGATATGCAGCGTGGAAGATATGAAAATTCTTTTCAATCAGATTCCTTTGGATAAGATGTCGGTGTCAATGACAATGAACGGGGCGGTGCTTCCCGTACTTGCGTTCTATATAGTTGCGGGACTGGAACAGGGCTGCACGCTGGAACAACTCAGCGGAACTATCCAAAACGATATTCTGAAAGAATTTATGGTGAGGAATACTTATATCTATCCTCCCGAATTTTCGATGCGCATCATAGGGGATATTTTTGCATATACTGCCAGAAATATGCCTAAATTCAATTCGATTTCCATTTCGGGCTACCACATGCAGGAAGCAGGGGCTACGTGCGACATAGAAATGGCTTATACGCTTGCGGACGGACTTGAATATCTGCGCACAGGGATAAATGCCGGAATGACTATCGACGAGTTTGCTCCTCGATTATCTTTCTTCTGGGCAATAGGAATGAATCATTTTATGGAAATCGCCAAAATGAGAGCCGCCAGAATGTTGTGGGCAAAATTGGTTAAAACGTTCAATCCAAAGAATCCCAAATCAATGTCATTGCGCACGCACTCGCAAACGTCCGGATGGAGTTTGACCGAACAAGACCCGTTTAATAACGTTGCCCGCACATGTATCGAAGCTATGGCTGCCGCTTTGGGACATACGCAGTCGCTGCACACCAACGCTCTGGACGAAGCGATTGCCTTACCTACGGATTTTTCGGCGCGTATCGCTCGCAACACCCAGATATATCTGCAGGAAGAAACCAATATCTGTCGGTCGGTTGACCCCTGGGCAGGCTCGTACTATGTCGAAAGTCTTACAAATGACCTGGCTCAACGCGGATGGGAACATATCGAGGAAATCGAAAAACTTGGAGGCATGGCTAAAGCTATCGAAACAGGTCTTCCGAAACTCAGAATCGAAGAAGCTGCCGCACGCAAGCAGGCTCGCATTGATTCCGGTCAGGACACTATTATAGGCATCAATAAATATCGTTTGGAAAAAGAAGACCCTATTGATATTCTTGATGTGGACAATACCGCCGTGCGCGAAGCCCAAATCAAACGTTTGCAACAGTTGAAGGCAGACCGTAATGAAGAGGATGTGCAGGCTGCTTTGGCTGCTATAACCATAGCGGTGGAAACAAAAACGGGAAATTTACTGGAATTGGCTATCGACGCAGCGCAAAAACGCTGTTCGCTGGGCGAAATTTCAGATGCATGTGAAAAAATTGTAGGTCGTTATCAAGCTATTATACGTATGAATTCAGGAATATATTCTGCCGAATCTAAAAATGATTCGAGTTTTGAAAAAGCTCGCGCGTTGGCTGCCGAATTTGCAAGGAAAGAAGGGCGTCAACCACGCATTATGATTGCTAAATTAGGTCAGGATGGTCATGACCGCGGCGCAAAGGTTGTTGCAACAGGTTACGCCGATATAGGTTTTGACGTAGATATGGGACCGCTGTTCCAGACTCCTGCCGAAGCCGCCAAACAGGCAGTGGAAAACGATGTTCACGTTGTTGGCGTGTCGTCGTTAGCCGCCGGACATAAAACTTTGGTTCCCCAAATTTTGGAAGAACTGAAAAAGTTGGGACGGGAAGATATTATAGTGATTGTGGGAGGAGTTATTCCCGCTCAAGACTATAGTTTCCTCTACGAAGCAGGCGCTGCGGCAATATTCGGACCCGGAACTCCGGTATCTACTGCCGCGGTTAAAATCATAGAATTGCTCTTAACCGAATAGTCGTATAAATTAAAAATTACGAATTAAAAATTACGAATTACGGTTCAGACGATTAAAAATTACGTGGATAAATATCCGAACCTTTTATTAAAGGATTTTGCTTTCGCAGAGAAAAAAATCGTAAAATGTCTGAACCTTGATTAAAGGATTAAAGGATTTTTTACAGGATTAACAAGATTTTCAGGATTGACAATTGCGTAGATTGGAAAAAATCCGCAGGATTTTAAATTCGTGGTAATTGACTACGTCGAACTTACGTTTCGTAATAATATAGAGAATTGAAAATGAAAAATTCG
>JAISRS010000378.1 GCA_031273485.1 Prevotellaceae bacterium | reverse complement strand
GACAATCTGTATAAACAGTTTAATCCCACAAGTTTCGATGCCGAACAATGGGCTGCACAGGCAAAGGAAATGGGCGCCAAATACATGATTATAACAACCAAACATCACGACGGTTTCTGCCTTTGGCACAGCAAATATACCGATTACACAATCGCCAATACTCCCTATAAAAAGGATATAATCAAGGAATTGACCGATGCCTACACCAAAGCGGGCATTGACGTATATCTGTACTTTTCGATTATCGACTGGCATCATCCGGCTTACCGCTCGACGCTCGACGACAACAGCAGGGCGACGTATGAGGAATTTAAACGTTTTACCCGCAACCAGTTGATTGAACTCCTCACCAATTATCCTCAAACAAAAGGGCTTTGGTTCGACGGCTCGTGGGACAAGGCATGGATTGAACAAGCCGGATTTGTAGATACGCTGGAGAGCGAACTGCGAGCCATGCGTCCCGGATTGATAATCGGAAGTCGTTTCAGAGCAGACGAATACGGTAAACGCCACCACGATTCTAACGGCGACCTGATGGGCGATTACGAGCAGGGATGGGAACGCAGTTTGCCCAATTCGATTGAAGACGTGAACGGTAACGACTGGGATTGCGTGATGACGATTCCCGAAAATCAATGGGGCTATCATTCGGACTGGAGAGGTTATGTGAAAACTTCGCACGATTTAATCGAAATGCTGATGAAATGCGTTTCGATGAACGGCAATTTTGTGTTAAACTTCGGTCCCGACGGCAAAGGCGCCATCCGTCCCGAAGAAACCCGGCTGGCAAAGGAAATAGGCGAATGGATGAAAATCAACAGCGAAGCCGTTTACGCCTGCACCAACGCCGATATAAAAAAACAGGACTGGGGATACTTTTCCAAAAAGGCAAATAAACTCTATATGACGGTGTTCAACAAGCCTGTAAACAACATGCTTCGCATCGAAATAAAGAAGGACGGAGTTAATCCCGCAAAGGCATATTTTCTGTCGGACGGGAAAAAAGCCGAAATAATAAGCGCCGGCAGGGACAAACACAATAATAAACTGTACAATATCGCCTTACCGGCAAATTTCACCTCCGCCCTGCCGTTTGTGATTGTTCTGGAAACGGATGCCGATGACGACAAAAGCGAGGAATACCGACAGGCAAAAACGTAAGTCAATTACGAATTATCAATTACGAATTACGAAGGATGAACGGCGCAAAGCGCTGACGGATTGGCACGTGGATGACGCGGATTTTAAGGATTTGCGCGGATTATCCGTAATTCGTAATTTTTAATCCGATATGTGTCGCGGTACAACCTGCAAAAAATTACCCGTTATTTTTTCGGTTTATACGGCTTTCTAATTCTGCAATCTCACTCAATTTGCGACTGCGACTGTCCTGCAAACGGTCATATTCTTTACGCTCTTCGGGAGTGAGGCTCTCGAGAACAAGTAATTCGCGAGCCTTTTGCAGTCCTTTTGCGCTGAACTCCGCTTTGATTTCGTTGTGTTTGAAAAAATATATCCACTCGTCCAGCGGTTCTTTTACCACATCGTTAAAGAAATTAATCTTCAGAATGTAATATTCCGGATAAATATATCCCTGTACCTGTCCGCCAAACACCCTGCGCTGCCCTGCTGACAGTTTAAGCTCTTCGTGAGTGTGCAAACCCGTGAAGCGTGTCCAGCTGTGATACACGTAATCTTCGCCCTGTCCAGAATCGAAATATACAATATTGACGGAATACACTTTCTGTACTTCCCTGTATACGTCGCTCTGTTTCATGCGTTCGCAGATTGCCTTGCCCGTGCCGAACAGCATCCGGTAAAAATAGTCCGCCTCAACGGCAAACTGCAATTCGATGAGGATAACTCCTTCATTCGCGCTTTCTGCTAAAATATCAACCCTGTTATACTTGTCCGTGATGTCCGTTTGATTTGACCCGCTCTCTACAAGGCTCTTTACCTTAACGTTGTCCCCGAGCAACTCGCTCAAAAAACCTTCCAGCACATCATAGTTGGCTTTGTTACGCAACAAACGTTTCAATGCGTAATCAAATGAAATCAATACTCTGTCTTTCTTTTCCATAATACTATTATAATTTAAATTCGACTGCAAAGATATATTTTTTTTTTGAACTGTGAAACCACCCTTATTATAACTGGGTGTACGACAAAAATCCCTCACTACCCCGCGGGGTTATCGAAAGGGCAACTCCTACGGAGTCCCTAAGGACTTGTCAATAAATAACTATATCAAATAATAGTATTAAATTATTAATAATCAATTATAAAACATTATTTTGAGATGTATTTATTTATAGACAAGTCCTAAGCAATGAATTGCCGTCCACAGAAAATAACTTACAAACAGCGTCTTGCATTTTAGTTACTGTATGGGAGAGGTATGCCCTAACGGGAAGAAAAACAGGATTTTGCTGACTAAAATCAATCTTTAGTTCCCATTTTTCAAATCGGAATAGCATTTTACTGTGTAAAACAACTGAAGAATACAATTTTCAGTGATTACATTTTTACCCGATTTCCCGAAATAATAGGGTTTTCGGACAGACACTAATTAATAATGGCGCAAAGCGACGATGAAATTGTTTCCCGCAGATTTCCGCAGTTTTCCGCAGAATAACCGCAGAAATAAAAGAGAAAATCTGTGTTCATCTGTTACATCAGTGTCATCTGTGTGCTAAAAATAATCACCCGAAGGTAATCATGTTTATCATTT
>JAISRS010000360.1 GCA_031273485.1 Prevotellaceae bacterium | reverse complement strand
ACTGACACGTAAATTGAAATAATAATAATTAGTCCTGCCTTTCAGGCAGTGGTGTGAGAGGGCGTTTCCGCAGGTCGATGACCTGCGGTTATGAAAATTAAGCCCTTCGGGCTATCGCTACGCCGAAAATCGAGGCTGTCATTGCAATGAACTTCTGATATACGCACACTCGTCATTCCCTCTTGTTTGTTGCTACCAATATTAACCCTACCAATGACGGCTACCTCTTTGGGGGGGCTGGGTGGGCTGCGCCGAACAGAGGGAACGCAGTCGTCATCTCCATCCATAGCATTTCAAAAAAAGATTTAGCCATTATTTTGCTGTTTTATGTAAAAAGCGCAAAATATGGGTTAATATAAACGTTTGATAATCTCATAATTTTGACAATAATTATTTATAAATTTTAAATATCAAATATTAATACGTACTTTTGGCGCTTCAAAATAAATTAAATGTTTATAAGATAAATATGATTGACACAAATTTAATGAACCGGGCGGCGGATAATATCAGAATACTGATTGCTGCGACGGTTGAAAAAGCAAAATCGGGACATCCCGGAGGAGCTATGGGTGGAGCGGATTTTATAAATGTGCTCTACAGCGAATTTCTTATTCATGACCCCCGAAACCCGCACTGGGAAGGGCGCGACAGATTTTTTTTAGACCCCGGACACATGTCTGTGATGCTCTATTCGACGCTGGCTCTCACCGGAAAATATTCCTTAGACGATTTAAAAAGTTTCCGGCAATGGGGCAGTTGCACTCCCGGACATCCGGAACTTGATGTTAAACGGGGCGTAGAAAATACGTCGGGACCCCTCGGTCAGGGACATACTTACGCCGTCGGCGCTGCCATTGCCGCCAAATTTCTTGATGCCAGACTAAAAAGACAGTCGTCGCAGAAAATCTACACCTTTATATCCGACGGAGGTATTCAGGAAGAAATATCTCAGGGAGCAGGACGAATTGCAGGACATTTGGGCTTGAATAACCTCATTATGTTTTACGATTCCAATGATGTACAACTTTCGACATACACCAGCGCCGTTACAAGCGAAAACGTCGCCCAAAAATACGAATCGTGGGGATGGAGAGTAGAAACAATTAACGGAAACGATGTTACGGAGATACGCAACGCCATCAACAATGCGAGAAACGAAACGCAACGTCCTTCCTTGATTATAGGAAAAACCGTTATGGGCAAAGGCGTACGCACTGCCGATAACCGGTCGTTTGAAGGACAGTGCAGTACGCACGGACAACCCTTGAGCGCCGCCGGAGCATCATTAGAAAATACAATAAAATATCTGGGAGGCGACCCGCAAAATCCTTTCGCCTTCTTTCCCGACGTCGAAGAACTGTATCAACAAAGAAATCAAGAATTAATAAAAATAACAGACGAAATATACGCTCAGGAAGCGGCTTGGGCAAAGGCGAATCCCGAACTGGAAATCAAACGGAAAAAATGGTTTTCGGGAGAAATTCCCGAAATCGACTGGGCTGCCATTCAACAAAAGCCAAATCAAGCCACACGCGCTGCATCGGCAACAGTTTTAGGAGTTTTGGCGCAACAGGCGGAAAACCTGATAGTGTCCTCCGCCGACCTCTCCAATTCCGATAAAACAGACGGATTCTTGAAACAGACAAAAGCCATCACAAAAGACGATTTTTCGGGAGCATTCCTGCAGGCAGGCGTTTCGGAACTTACCATGGCTTGCCTTTGTATAGGAATGTCGCTCTATGGCGGAGTTATTGCCGCCTGCGGCACTTTCTTCGTATTTTCCGATTATATGAAACCCGCCGTCCGCATGGCTGCGCTTATGGAAGTCCCCGTTAAATTTATCTGGACGCATGACGCCTTTAGAGTGGGCGAAGACGGACCTACTCACGAACCGGTTGAACAGGAAGCTCAAATACGTTTGATGGAAAAATTGAAAAACCATAAAGGTCACAACTCCACATTAATACTTCGTCCGGCGGATTCTCAGGAAACAACCGTTGCATGGAAACTCGCGATGGAAAACACTCAAACCCCAACAGGACTGATACTTTCACGTCAAAATATCAAAGACCTTCCCGCTAAGGGCAATCGCTACGAAGAAGCTTTGCAGGCGGTAAAAGGAGGATATACAGTGGAATGCGACGGAGATAACGACATTATTCTGATAGCTTCGGGTTCGGAAGTTGCAACTTTGGTCGAAGGCGCCGCTTTGTTGAGAAAAGACGGTATAAAAGTGCGAATTGTTTCCATTCCCTCTGAAGGATTGTTCGGAAGTCAAAGCGTCGAATATCGGGAATCGGTGATACCTTCGGGCAGTAAAGTATTCGGGCTTACCGCCGGATTACCTGTGACTTTGCAAGGTTTGGCAGGACAAAACGGTCGGATTTGGGGATTAAATTCCTTTGGATATTCGGCTTCATACGAGGTTCTGGACGAAAAATTCGGATTCACCGGAGAAAACGTATATCAACAAGTTAAATTATTCCTTTCGGAATCTCAGGCATAACAAAAAAACAGGCATATTATGGTACGACGGGCATTAATTCTGGCAGGACAATATTTTCTTTTAATGAAGAAAGTATTTGTTTTGCCTGATAAATCCCGTATATTTTTCAAACAAATCTGGGTGGAGATGGATAAATTGGGATTAAGTTCTATTTCAATTGTTTTGATTATATCCTTTTTCATGGGGGCTGTAATAACTATCCAAACCGCTTTGAATTTTGAAAATCCGTTATTGCCGAAATTTTATATCGGTCTGGTGGGGCGCGATTCCATCCTTTTGGAATTCAGTTCCACTATGATAGCCCTGATTCTTGCCGGAAAAGTAGGTTCAAACATCGCATCGGAAATCGGAAGTATGCGAATCACAGAGCAGATTGATGCAATGGAAATTATGGGAGTTAATTCGGCTAATTATTTAATTCTGCCTAAAGTAGTTGCATCCGTTATTTTTAACCCTTTCCTCACAATTCTAAGTATGTTTGTAGGGATTCTCGGCGGCGCGTTTATTGTTGGAGTTACGCAAATCATTCTGCTTGGCGATTTTATACACGGAATACAAATGTATTTCATCCCGTTTTACGTAACGTATGGAATAGTTAAAATGACGGTGTTTAGCTTTATAATAACCACCGTACCGGCGTTTTACGGCTATTATGTCAAAGGCGGTTCTTTGGACGTGGGACGGTCGGCAACATATTCCATAGTTATAAGTTGCGTGCTTATCCTGATGTTTAATTTAATATTGACGCAATTAATGTTAACATGAGAGTGAACAAACATCGGAAAATTTAAGGTTATATTGCGACGCTTTCGGGCGCAGAATCCTGCAATCCGAGTAATTATAACCGTTATTTCCGTTTGTTTGAAAAATTTTTTTGGGGATGTGGCTCAGTTGGTAGAGCAATGCGTTCGCAACGCATAGGTCGGGGGTTCGAGTCCCCTCATCTCCACAATAACAGTTCTTTACAATAATGATAGAGGTAAAAAACATATATAAATCGTTTGTGCAAAAGGAAGTGCTTAAAAACATTTCCGCAGTATTTGAAAAAGGTAAAACAAACTTGATTATCGGACAAAGCGGTTCCGGTAAAACGGTATTACTTAAATCTATCGTCGGACTTCACGATATAACTTCAGGCGAAATATGGTATAAAAACACACGTTTCGACACATTGAATTTTAACGATAAGAAAAAAATGCGGCAAAAAATCGGCATGTTGTTTCAGGGCAGCGCGCTGTTTGATTTCGCCACAGTGATACAAAATGTGATGTTCCCTTTGGAAATATTTACCGATATGACAAAAGAAGAACGCATGGAACGGGCAAATTTCTGTCTGAAACGGGTGAATATCATAAATGCGGATAATTTATATCCGTCGGAAATAAGCGGAGGAATGCAAAAACGGGTGGCTATTGCAAGAGCCATAGCGCTTAATCCGGAATATCTGTTTTGCGACGAACCCAATTCGGGCTTAGATCCGCGCACATCTATACTGATTGACAATTTAATCAAAGAATTAACCGACGAATATCAAATAACAACAATAATAAATACCCATGACATGAACTCCGTAATGGAATGTGGCGATAATATCATATTTATCTACGAAGGACAAAAATGGTGGACAGGCAACAAAACCGACATTCTTAATTCCGACAATCAGGAATTAAACGAATTTGTGTTTGCTTCCAAAATGACCAAAGCGATGAAAAAATTATGAATTATGAACTCCAATACTGTATTTTATAATCAACATGTTACAAAAGTTGTATCGTAAATTCAATAAGATTTTTTCTACTGTATTGATCCGATTTTATTGACAATAATTATAGATAAAATATTATTTAACACAGCATTAT
>JAISRS010000335.1 GCA_031273485.1 Prevotellaceae bacterium | reverse complement strand
GAGCAAATGTGTATCCTGAGGCAACTGACCGCGTGTTGCGCAACGCACGTCGCCCGCCATGAAAGCAATACGATTTGGTTGGTTAACAGCAGTTGACTGTGTTCTCTCCCAAGTGAACTCCATTTGTAAAGCACACTGTTTATAAGGTGCCAAGGCTGAAGAAAACTGTCCCATGAACAATGCCACTTTGTAAGGTACGAGGTGACGCAGTCTGTTGTTGTGTTTCTGTTTTCTATGTTCTGTCAACCGTCATGTCGCAGGCTTTCCCTTCCCTTTCGAGGAACAAAGGTTTTTTTCTGGAATAGTCAAAGGAACAGAAGGCAAATGATAAACATTTTTTATGCCGTTTGAAGCTAAAATACTCCATGCGGATTCTTTTTCTTGCAAATTTGTTTGTACACAAAAAATATCCGAGCCCAAAACCATAAAATTCATTGCAAGAAATTGTAAATGAGAGTAAGCGCGTTCATCCAACCCAAAATAGGAAGGCATTGTAATATTTGCTTTTTGAAATGAGGCTCTCAAATCAGAAATAAAATTTGTGAGCATTGTTGTTGCACCGCGTCCAAACCGATTATCAAAAACTCCCTCTGTTTCTGTCTCTTTTCCACTATGGGACGGAAAAATAAAATTTGCTATTCCTGCTTCCCATAATTTGTTGTCTCGCTGCCTCAGATACGGGCAAGCCAAATACATACCGGAAAATCCATGTTGAATGAATGTACAATATGCCTCAACTATCATCAAATATTGTATTTGCAACATTTGTTCGGCATTTTTTTGTTCCAGTTCAACAGGTTGCTGCTTTAAACAGTAAACCTCTTCTTCGCCGCATTGCATTACAAGTCCATATTTCGCACCATTTTGCGGTTCTCCAAATTGTGCAAAGCCAAAAGGCATTAAACCACTGATTTCCCCAAGCATTTTTACTTTCGGATCAAGTATTTCAATTGAACCTTTCAGAGTATCAATAATCATATCTTTATTCCTGATATATCTGGGAACAATCTCTTCCGATTTTTTATTCGGAATAACTTCGTTCAGCAACTTATAGTTACAATATCGATTATAAATATTTTCGTATAGCAATTTTACATCAGGAAATTTTTCGGCGTATTCAATTGCCTTAGACACAATTCGGTCAATTGTAACGGGGACAAAAGAATTTTCTGATTTTATGAGTTTGCGAAATTGCATTATTGCATCATAACATTTTTTATCTTCGGCTGAATACACAACGACAACAATACAATTATGTCCGAATTTATCTTTTACTTCTTCTGCCAACAGTTGATTTCTAAAAAGTTGATTGTTTGCAGGAAGTAAATATTCTTTTGCGTTTTCTATTGAAAACTGTGCGGAATATTTTTTAATTGCTTCGATATAGCGGTCTTTTTTATGACCCGTGATATTCCAATAATCTGACTGCGAAAACGGTTCCGTATATTTAACCTCTATCCCAATACTCCCTTTTTGTCCGTTGTTATCCCGGTATTCAATATAGACATCGAAGCAAGAATTATCCGTGGTTATTTTTCTATCCTTTTTCCCATTTCCGTCTCCGGGTACATATTCAAGTTTAATGTCTGTTAATTGGCGGATATTCAAAAAAGGGAAAATTTCCTTAAAGACAGAAGTTCCAACTTCGTAATTATTCCATTTGAGAGGAAGAAAAATATTAAAAGCCATTGGTTGAGAAGACAATAAATTTGTGAAAAGTCTATCCTCATCAGTCAATCGCTCTCGCTGTTTGATAGCTTCCAATTCTTTCTCTGCTTCTTCTTTTAATTGGTTGTTTCGCATAAAGTTAATAAAGCTGCCATTTTCGCGCACAATATTACAATACTCGTTTTCGATTTTTTGGTTGCGATAAATGCCCTGCAGCATCCTGCTTTTGATAATGTGGTCATTATTTATATCACTCGCAGGAATAGCGCCATATTTTTCCTGAAAATATGTAAATCTTGTGTGAGGAACAATTTTTTTATCCATAATTCATTTATGTTTAAATTTTATATCTGTTCTGTCTTAAATATCTGTCAGTCCGTATCCAGTCGCATGCCGTCTCCGTCAGAAAACTTGCAAATACACTCGTCGGCAAGCCGGATACTGACGTACTTATTGTTATCCCTCTTTTTCGACAGCGTGATAACAACCGTTACATTTTGGAACGATTTGTTTGCGTTGCCTGCAATTCTTTCTTTCAATCGTTTTTTAAACCTCCCCGTCCTTTTCGCCTTTCCTGTGTGCGCCCTGCACAATCAGGTTGCGGGCATTTTTGTAATCGGTATAGAAAGCAGGTTCCGATGTTTTGAACTTTACGATGAGTTTGTCTAAACCGTCGTAGAGGATGGAATCCGCTTCGGCAAAGGCTTTTGCCAGATTGCCGGTGTACTGCTTCTTTTCCACGATGACGCCGCGCGGTTGGGCAAGCGCCGCCTGAAAGTCGGCAATCGACTGTTCCAGTTCGCTGCGGAGCGATTCGTCCACGCCATACGCTTCCAGTTCGTTAGCGTGCCGGTTCATTTCGGCGGCGAGGGAGCGT
>JAISRS010000298.1 GCA_031273485.1 Prevotellaceae bacterium | reverse complement strand
CGACAAATGTTCCATCAATGCCGTTTTACAGGCGTCATTCAAGTTATCCAGCAATACAATGTATGCTTCTACTATGTTTTTCTCCGTATGACTCATTGTCTTCATCACAAATAATTTTTAAAAATGCAAAGATACTAATTTTCATTTTGCGGAAACAATAACAAGTGGAATACATCCATGAGATGCCGGATACGACTTCCGTGTTATATTTTTCTAATTCCACAGTTTAATTGATAATATCTACTTTGGTTGGATATCAAATTTTGATAGCGATTCGTCCCGTATAATCTATACGATTCAGCAGTATGGGAAGTTTATTTTCCATACAATATTTATCAATCGCACCTCTTGCGCCCTGCCAATGACCATAGTCATCTATAATCAGTACGCCTTTGGATATGAGAGAAGGATACAAATAAACCATTTCATGATAAGTAGATTCGTACCAATCGGTATCCAATCGCAAAATACTGATTACTTTGTGTTGATTGGTTGCAATGGTATCTTCTACTTTCCCTTTTATAAAAAGAAGATTCTCACTCGGATAATTTATTTTTTCAAAATTATGTTTAACATCTTCCAGTGAACAATAGGCCCAAATGTTATTCGTTTTTTTATTTTGTTCTGCATTTTTTAATTGGACGGAAGCATTGACTCCCGCATAATCTATGTCTTGCGCCGTAGGTTTCGCCATTCCTTCAAAGGTATCGTACAAATAGATTTTTTTCGTATAACACTTCAGGTAGTTCAGCGTAGCAGCCATAAGCATGGAACTTCCGCCTTTCCATACGCCACATTCTACAAAATCGCCATCCAATTGTTGCTGTACCACATATTTTACGGCTTGATACAAGGCATACATCCGTTCAATGGAAGTCAATGTGTAGGGTGCACACTGTTCATACAATGGAAAAAATTCCTTATCCATATCAATAGAAGCCTTTTTATCTATCATTTTTTTTATCTTTCTAATCAAATTCATAGTGATTTATTTTATTTATTACATTATTACAAAATATGTTAGCAGGTATTTTCTTCACTATTCGTTTGTTTCCGTTTCGGAAGTCGTTTCGGGAGCCGCAGTATTTTTTCCGGTACGACCCTTGCGTTGCGCAACAATTAGCTTGTATCGTTCTATCACGGCGTTTTGCGCTTTCACATAAGCGGTAAATCCTTCATCGCCGTTCAGCAGTATTTGCGCATTAATCCGGTCTATGACACCTTTATAGGCAGCGTCGGTAACAACGCGGGCTGCTTTGACGTCGCCCGAATGTTTGCCGCTTTTTTCGATATAGCGTTCAAACTGCAAGTCAATATATGCCTGACTGGCTTCTTTGAGACGATTCAGCCGATTGGTTGCGCCGATACGTTCGATGTCGGCGGCAAAGGGTTCGAGATTACGCAACAAACTTGCTAAAGCCGTAGATTCCTTCGCCAAGCCCAGGTGAATCGGATCGCCGACTTCCTGTTTCGACTTCCGGATGATGTCCAAAACACGCTCTGCGGCTTCGGATTTGATCTCATCATTATCATTGACATATACTTTCACGAAAGATGTAAACGCCGAATAAGCGCGGTCACGATCGGCGTCCAGCAGACTTGATTCGGACGAAAACGAACTTGACGAAAAGACGTCTATCGAAAGTTTCAAGTCGCCATAAGCAGCACGATACGCAAGAGCTTGCGCTCCCACGCCAAGTTTTACAGTATCCGTCTTTTCCAACTGTTCGAGCGATTCGGCGTGAAAATTAGCGTTTTCCCCGTTATGTAACTGAGGTAAATAAAAAGAATTAATTGATTCCATAAATTCAACTGTATTAAATTATTAAAATATTAATTAAAAAATATATCTGCATTTTTATATACTGAGAGCATTACCTGACACTTTGTCAGAAATTGTGTACACTCCGGAAGCATTACTTTGGTAATGGTCAAAAAAATACGTGCAAACAGCAGCATTACTTGGGTTATACTTACTAAATATTACTGTTTTTTAAACATATCCGACATAATGTCAGGTTTTGTGCGGAGTCTAAGTCCATTACCGTTTTTACATCTATGATATATAGCTATGCAATGATTTTCACCCACTTGCCATCCTTTGTTTCTCATTCGTTCCTCCTCATTTCCTAAAGAAAGGGAAGGTGAAACTGCGTGTGTTTCCATAAATTCATAGCTTCGCTTCCTGACTTCAAAATTAAAGCCATGAATATTTTATTATTTAGCACGCGCTCAAAACATTATTCCTTAAACAAGAACAGGGGATTGAGCTATTTTTAATTGTTTAGCGAATTTCATTTTACTATTGCTAAACGCGTCAAATTTTAAGTCTTCGTACAACCTGTTTTGCTTATTCCAACATTCGCTGTTCATTATGTGTAACTTCCATACCGGAGAAGGCATCAAATCGGTTCTTCTCAAGTAAGAATATTTTACACTTGTTAAACGCTTAATTTGCAGAATTACTATATGAAAACAGTTATACATAAAACCTAATATTTTCAAAAACGAATGCAAAGGTACAATAACCGAACAAATAAACAAATAAAAAATGTTTATCTGCTTCTTACTCTGTTAATATGTAGAGTATTTAAAGCCATTTTAAATATTTTAGAACTTCCTTTAAGAAACGACATCTTGGAGTATATCCGGATTAAACAGTTTTTTTTAATTCCTGTTTATTATGTTAAGTTTGCAAAATTTTATTTTATATGTTATTAGATATAGAAATAGCACAGAAAACAGATATACAGTTCATTGAAAACATAGCACAGCAACTCGGAATAAGTCCTGATTTTATTGAAAACTACGGAAAGTACAAGGCAAAACTTCCGTTGGATTTAATTGACGATGCAAAAATTGCACATTCGAATCTCATATTAGTTACGGCAATTTCGCCGACTCCCGCAGGAGAAGGTAAAACCACCGTGTCGATAGGTTTGGCGCAGGCGATTAATAAAACCGGGTCAAAAGCGACGGTTGTCTTGAGAGAGCCTTCATTAGGTCCGGTTTTCGGAATCAAGGGAGGCGCTGCCGGAGGCGGTTATTCTCAAGTGATTCCGATGGACGATATTAACCTCCATTTCACAGGCGATTTTGCGGCTGTGGAAAAAGCGAATAATCTGCTGTCGGCTTTGATAGACAATAATATCCAAAATAAAAAGAACCGATTGGGAATTGACCCGGCAACTGTTCTGTGGAAACGGGTCATAGATATGAACGACAGGTCGTTAAGATGTATCATCACAGGATTGGGAGGCGCCTCTCAGGGAACGCCCCGCGAAACGGGATTTAACATAACGGCGGCGTCGGAAGTGATGGCTATCTTATGTTTATCGTCGGATATTGCCGATTTAAAGAAACGTCTGGGCAATATCTTTGTCGGATATACTTTCGATAAAAAAGCCGTATATGCACGCGACCTCAAAGCCGAAGGCGCTATGGCTACATTGTTGAAAGAGGCAATAAAACCGAATCTTGTTCAGACAATTGAGGGAACTCCGGCAATAATTCACGGCGGACCGTTTGCCAATATAGCGCAGGGAACAAATTCGGTGATAGCAACCAAAATGGGCATGAGCCTTTCGGAATATGTGGTTACGGAAGCAGGATTCGGTTCGGATTTGGGCGCCGAAAAATTTCTGGATATAAAATGCCGATTATCGGGATTATCGCCTAAAGCTGTTGTTATTGTTGTAACTCTAAGAGCTTTGCGGTATCATGGAGGGGTTCGTGTAGCGGAAGCGAGCAATGCAAATCCGGAGGCGCTAAAAGCAGGTATAGTAAATCTGGAAAAACATATAGAAAATATCAAAGCGTTCGGTATTTCGCCTGTGGTGGCAATCAATAAGTTTGTTACGGATACGCAGGAAGAAATAAGGTTTGTTACGGATTTCTGCAATAATCTGGGAGTGAAAGCCGAAGTTTCCGAAGCGTGGAGCAGAGGCGGAGATGGAGCGTTGTCACTGGCTAAAACGGTGATAGATACGGCGCGAAAATGTAAAGGGACGTTCACTCCGCTGTATCCTTTGGATTTGTCGGTGGAGAAGAAAATCGAAACAATAGCAGCGTCCATGTATGGCGCAAAGCGAGTTGAATATTCCGCCAAAGCGCGCAACGATTTAAAGCGGATATATGACCTGGGTTTTGATAAATTGCCGGTGTGCATAGCCAAAACTCAAAAATCTCTTTCCGACAACCCTTTATTAATAGGCCGTCCAAAAGATTTTACGTTTAACATCAGTGAAATTGAAATCGCTTCCGGCGCCGGATTTATTATTCCCATCGCCGGAGGAACAATGAGAATGCCCGGACTGCCCGAAGAACCGGCTGCCGAACACATAAATATCGACAATAACGGAATGGTATCGGGACTGTTTTGAATAATTATGAATTATGAATTATGAATTATGAATTATGAATTATGAATTATGAATTATGAATGTCTTTAAAGACCTTAAAGTCCTTAAAGTCCTTAAAGTCCTTAGTGTGGAAGGCGCTCCCTAACAGGGTTTAAAACCCCTGTTAGGGTTAAATAAATTGAAAATTAAGACTGCGAATAAGAATCCTGAAAATCCTTTAATCAAGTGAATCATGGTTCAGACAAGAAAAAATTCGTGTTAATTGACTACGTCGAACTTACGTTTCGTGGATTAAAAAAATTTGTGAGAAAAATTCGTGTAATTGACTACGTCGAACTTACGTTTCGTAAAAATCCGCAGGATTTAATTCGTGTAATTCGCAAAAATCCGCAGGATTTAATTCGTGGATAAAAAATTCGTGTAATTCGTAAAAATCCACAGGATTTTAAATTCGTGCAATTCGTGTAATTCGTGGATTAAAAGAAACTCGTGGATAAAAAGAAACTCGTGGATTAAAGAAACTCATGGATTAAGCGAGAGCAGTTCGTGGACGATTTGGCGGTCGGTGGTTAATTGGGTTTTCATTTCGCGGATGTTGCCGAATTGCATGTTTTTTCTCACGAAATATTCGAAGCTCACAGATATTTGTTTACCGTATAAATCGTCGTTGAAGTCGAAGATATTGACTTCGATAAATATTTTATTGGGGTCGTTGGCGGCGGCTTTTTTGCCTATGTACAACATTCCCGACAAATGTTTCGGACAGTTTTCTATTTTTACTTTCACTGCATAAACTCCTTCGGCGGGAATCAATTTCAAATCGTTTTCCACCTTGATATTAGCGGTTGGGAATCCTATTGTTCCGCCCAATTTTTGTCCGTGTATCACGACGCCTGTCAGGGAGTAGGAATAATTCAGCATAAAATTTGCTTCTTCAACATTGCCTTCGAGCAGATATTTACGTATTTTTTGTGAACTTATTATTTTGTCGCCAATCATCAGAGGCGGGATTCGTTCGCAATACAAGCCTGTTTCGTTGCATATTTCTTTTATCAGTTCAAAGCCTCCTTCCCTGTTTTTGCCGATATGATGGTCATATCCGATACATAAACCGGCGATATCGTATTTCTCTACAAGTTCTTCAACAATAAACTGTTTTGGAGAGATATTCGAAAATTTTTCGGTAAACGGAATAACAATGACCCTGTGTATTCCAAGGGATTCGATATATTGTTTTTTTTCTTTTACCGACGACAGCAACTTGAGTTTGTCGGAATCGTCGTTCAGAACGATTCTCGGATGAGGCCAGAAAGTGACAACGCAAACGGGCAGATTTAAATCCCCGCCCACCTTTTTCAATCTTTCCAAAACAGCTACATGTCCTTTGTGGACGCCGTCAAAAAATCCGGTAGTAGCAATATATCGTGTCATAACCAGCCGGATTAAAATCTCATATTATCAGTACTTCTGGTGATTTTCCGGTATTTGCTTGGGTTAAACGAGTCGATTTTAGTTAAGAGTGCATACGCTTCCGATTTTTCTTCCTGAGTAGCTCCTACAAAGATATTTACCAATTCTTCCGATTTTGCATCGAAGAACAATCTTAAATACGGAGTGGAGATTTCGGATTGGCTGTCGAAAGTTCTTTGAATATCCGACAGCGCCTGAAGTATTTGTTTTCTGCCTTCTACAAGGTTGTCGGCACACTGGTCTAAACCCAACCGGTGATATTTATAGTAAGCGTTACGTTCGTAGCTGTACGAACTGCTCAAAATATTTTCGATAATCCAGTAGCGGTTTTTTCTGTTTGCGTTTTCGTAGGGATTCCAGCCCGAATATCCTTCTTTTTGGGCATAAGAGATGATCATTTGCGCGTTGTCAAAAAATTGCGAGCCGCCTTTTAATGAGAACGAATCATAGTCGATACCCAGAATCAGGTATGCGTAAAACGCCATCATGGACGTGAGATTGGATTTGAAGGAACGCAGATCGAAATCCAGACGGTCAAATTCGATATAATCAAACGAGAAATCGTCGTCCACATGATTTAGGATAATTGTCTGATAAGATGTTCCATATACCGGTCGGCGCGCCTGAACCTGCAATGTGCCGGAGGATTTAGACCCTCCATATTCGTTGATAGTTATAAAAAACGAACATTCAATGCGTTCTTCATCGGAAAATGCGTTATTTGTCCATTTTGTTCCGTTCATAAACTCGTTCAGAGCAGTTTGCAAAGTAGTGAAAACGCTTTTATTTGTCCCCTGAATTTTTGACGAATTGATGGTTACATTGCATTTTAGTTCCTGAGCCAATGCCGAAACGCCGAATAAAATCGTAAATATTATTGTATATAAATATTTTAACATCGCCTGTCAGTTTAATTGTTCAACACTATCTTTTCAGTATTTGCCATAATGTACAAAATATTAAGCATCATTTATTTTACCATATAGATATGTTACAATATCTTTTGCCACATCTTTTTTGGGTTTTAAATCGAAGAATGTTTTTGTACCGTTTCTATCAATTATAGTTATTTTATTTGTGTTTGCGCCAAATCCGGCTCCTGCATCGTTCAGAGAATTAAGAATGATGAAATCCAGATTTTTAGACTGTAATTTTGCATAAGCATTATCCAGTTCGTCACAGGTTTCCAATGCAAATCCCACCAAAATCCGGTCTTGTTTCATTTGACCTAAAGCGGCGGCTATATCTTTTGTTTTTGACAGATTTATAGTCAGTTCCGTTTTTTGTTTTATTTTATTTTCTTCCGGATTTTCGGGAGTGAAATCGGCTACGGCGGCGCACATAACGGCAATGTCGCACGAGGGGAACAAACGAATACATTCCTCATACATCTCATTTGCCGACGCCACATTCACCCGCCTTATATTCGGATGTGAAACCGACAGATGTGTTGGTCCCGTAATCAGCACAACATCTGCGCCTTGCTGCGCTAATGTTTCTGCAATGGCGTATCCCATTTTCCCCGACGAATAATTTCCTATAAATCTAACGGGATCAATCTTTTCGTATGTAGGTCCGGCTGTTATTAATACATGTTTACCCAAAAACGGGGCATCGAAATAAGAATTGAGATATTCTATAATTCTTTCGGGTTCAGCCATTCTGCCCTTACCTTCAAGTCCGCTTGCCAATTCTCCCGTTTCCGCGTCAATGATCGAGTTTCCGTAAGACTGCAATATCTCAAGATTATTTTGATTTGCGGGATGCCTGTACATGTCCAAATCCATTGACGGAGCGATAAACACAGGGCATTTCGCCGACAAATATGTGGTAAGCAGCAGATTATCCGCAATACCCGACGCCATTTTTCCTATGGAATTGGCTGTAGCGGGAGCTATTATATATGCGTCCGCCCATAAGCCCAGATTTACATGGCTATTCCACTCTCCGTTTTCGGGATTGAAAAATTCGACTAATATGGGATTTTTCGATAATGTGGCTATTGTTAAAGGAGTTATGAATTGTTTTGCCGCTTCCGTCATCACAACTCTTACTTCTGCTCCTTCCTTGATAAGCAAACGGATAAGTATCGCAGACTTATATGCTGCGATACCTCCTGTTATTCCAAGTAAAATATGTTTTCCGGTGAGCATAACCGTAACAATTCAATAATTTTGAGCCTTTTTCGAACTCTTTACTTCCGAACTTATTTATTTGATTCCGCTTTTCTGTAATATATCTTATTATCAATAAATTCTTGAGTAGCAAGCAATCCTGCTTTAGGAAGTTTTTCGTAATATTTCGACATTTCTATTTGTTCTTTATTTTCAAAAATTTCTTCCAAATTATCGCCCGTAGAGCTAAATTCCTCTAATTTTTTTGATAGTTCATTTTTCAGTTCTGCGGAAATCTGATTGGCGCGTTTTGCAATAATCATCACACTTTCATATATATTCCCTGTTCGTGCGGTGAATTTTTCCACATCGCGAGTCACAGTATTTGTAGGTGCATGATACCTTTTTAATTCTATTTTTTTCATCTTATTTTAACTTAAATTTTTTTTATCTGTCAATTTCGTCTTCTATGTTTATCCCTCGTTTTTGAGTATATGAAAGAGCATCTTTATAGATGACCTCCGCTTCCGGAATATATTTGGAATCAGGATATTCACTCACAAAATTATAGTATTCGTCAATTGTAGCAATATATCTTTCGGGTTGCATCTTCCGGATGCTTTTTTTGGCATATATATAATTGGATTTCAGTACTAAAAACGATTGTTCTTCGTTGTATCTGCTGTTGGGAAATTCTTTAATACTGTTACGCAGAGCAACAATTGCCGCTTTATAGTCTTCAATATGGTAGTATAATTTTGCGGACAAATATACTTTTTGTTCCAATCGTCCTATCAATTCGTCGAGATAGTCTTTCTCTTTTGCTCCAAATTCCGAATTGGGATACTTGGTTTTAAACACGTTAAATGCTGTTATGGCATCTATGGTGTTTCTCTGGTCTAATTCCGACCGCGAGGACATTTTGTAGAGATTCACAGCTCTCAAATAATAAGCCTCTTCGGCAAAATGACTGTTACCCATTGTTCTTGTAAACTGTTCCAGTTCGGATTCCGCCGAATAATAATCACTCATAAGAAAATAGCCTTTTGCAATATAAAATTTCACCGTGTCGCCTTCCGGCTGGTCGCCATAATATACCTCCACCGACTCGAACAAGGGAGTAGATTTTGCGTATTTTTCCGCATTATAGTATTTAAGCGCTGCTTTATAACGATTTGCATGGTTCGGGTCTTTCAATATTTTATTGTAACCGTAACACCCATAAATCGTAAATAACACTAATAAAAGAGCTATATTCCTGTTTTTTAATATCTTCATATACATCAACCTTATATTAAACCGCAAAATTATAAAAATATTCCATACTATGAGATTTTTTGAGGTTAATAGTTTAATCTTTATCCCTAAAAAATCCGAATTATTATTTTAATTTCATATTAAATGA
>JAISRS010000280.1 GCA_031273485.1 Prevotellaceae bacterium | reverse complement strand
GGGAAAGTACCCGTATGTTCTCTGCCTGAAAGGCAGGACTGAAACGTAAATTGAAATAATAATAATTAGTCCTGCCTTTCAGGCAGTTGTGCGAGAGGTTGCTTCCGCAGGTCGTTGACCTGCGGTTATGAAAATTAAGCCCTTCGGGCTGCTTGGCGACTTTTTCGTTCGGCGTAGCCGTCATTGCTACGGCGCAGCTGGAAGTAATAGTACCCCAAAATAAGATTTAGTCGGGCGACAAGCCGGAATTTGTGTATTAAAAATATTCCCTACATTTGCAGGTCAAAACAAATAAATTTTTAACGGACGAATGTTAGACATTGCAAATATAATAGCATCGGGAAAGCATTTTCGGGTGGAGCTTAAAAAAGCCGCAGGAGGACTTCCTGACAGCCTTTGGGAGAGTTATTCCGCTTTCGCCAATTCGGACGGCGGAGTTATTATTCTGGGTATATCCGAAGTCGGTGAACAGTTGGAAATAAGCGGAGTAACGGCAGCAAAAAAGAAAATAAAAAGCATCTGGGATTTGCTGAATAACAGGAAAAAGGTCAACGTCAACATTCTGTCCGAACGACACATTTATGCACAACAATTTGAAGGCAAAGAAATCATCGTCATTGAGGTACCCCGCGCCGATCGACGCGACAGACCGGTGTATATCAACAACGACCTGCTTGGAGGCGCTTACCGTCGAAATGCGGAAGGCGATTACCGCTGTTCCGCATTTGAAGTAAAAAGTATGCTGCGCGACCAGTCGGACATTCCCGCCGACAGTTCCGTTATTGATGAATTAAATCTTAGCGATTTGGATACCGACAGCATTGTCGGCTACCGTAATCATTTTGCAGTCCTGAAACCGACACATGTATGGAACCGGCTGGATACGGACAGTTTTTTACAAAAAACGGGAGCCGCGCGAAGATCGGAAGCAGGGCAGTTAAAACCGACGCTTGCAGGACTTCTGATGTTTGGAACGGAAGATGTGATTACGCAAATTTTGCCGGATTATTTTCTGGATTACAGGGAAATATATGACAGTGAACGTTGGAGCGACAGGGTAGTCTCCAATCTTGGAGAGTGGAGCGGGAATATTTTTGATTTCTTCTTTAAAATTGTCAACCGCCTGACTTCGGATATCAAAATCCCGTTTCGGCTCAGAAATGGCATCGAAAGGGCAAGCGATACCCCCATACATGTCGCTCTGCGAGAAGCGTTGGCAAATGCCGTCATTCATGCCGATTATCACGGACGTATGGGAATAGTTGTTGAAAAACGGCGAAATCAAATAACGATTTCCAATCCCGGAATTTTCCGCCCCGGCATTGCCGAAGCATTGGGCGGCGGTATCAGCGATCCGCGCAATCCGACTGTTTTCAAACTGTTTGCCTTACTTGACATCGGCGAACGTGCAGGCAGCGGGTTATTCAACATACAAACCGTTTGGAAAGATATGGGATGGGAGGTTCCTGTTTGGAAAGAACATCTTGTACAA
The DNA here is from genome assembly GCA_031273485.1 of Prevotellaceae bacterium. Lineage (GTDB taxonomy): Bacteria > Bacteroidota > Bacteroidia > Bacteroidales > UBA932 > JAIRLF01. The sequence continues at coordinate 3,387 of JAISRS010000280.1, read as the reverse complement.
GGCAGAGTTACACTGACGGCACAGGTTGAATTTGAGGAAAAAAACGGTTCACCGGATGCGGAAGGTGGTCAGAAAGGTGGTCAGAAAGATACAGAAGGTGGTCAGAAAGATACAGAAGGTGGTCAGAAAAGTGGTCAGAAAGACGATACAGACTGTATAACTGATGTTTTGACGGAACCATTAGATGATAAAACGTACCCATTAGGTGACCCATTCTCTGAAAAAGGTGACCCATTAGGTGACCCATTCTCTGAAAAAGGGGACCCATTGGGGGACCCATTCTCTGAAAAAGGAGACCCATTGGGGGACCCATTCTCTGAAAAAGGTGACCCATTTGGTGACCCATTCTCTGAAAAAGGGGATCCATTGAGGGACCCATTCTCTGAAAAAGGGGACCCATTCTCTGAAAAAGGGGACCCATTAATTACGCATGGGGAAGAGAAATTGTTGGCATATATTCGTGAAAACAATAAAATAACGAAAGAAGAAATCGCTTTAAAGTTGGGTATAAGCCCAAGCGTAGTAAAAAAACATATCCGCAAGCTGAGAGATAAAGGTATCTTATCCCGAACCGGAACAAACAGAACCGGATATTGGGTTATAAATCTCTGAGTTGATACAAACGAACGTGCAAGGTAGAGTTTGTTTTTCGTCGATTGAACCCTCTGAATTAAAGCTCCATACCGCAATAATCGCAAAAATGCTGATTTAATCCGGCAGAAAATAGAGTTCGGATACCAAAATATATTGCCTTTATGGGCGTTCGGGCTTAATTATTAATCTGATTGCTTCGAAACCATAGTAATATAATTACGAATTAAAAATTAAAAATTACGAATGATTGAACATGTTTGTTCACAATGGTTCGTATGAATAATAGGTGTAAATATTTTTTGTAATTTATATAATTACGCATGGAGGGAAAAAGTTGTTGGCGTGTATTCGTGAAAACAATACAAGGGAACTCCTAAAAACTGCTTTTTCGGCGTTCAATGTCAATTTTATAAATTTTTAAATCCTCATTTACAATTCGTAAACTCCGGTTTATCTGCCTTGAAAAATCAAGTTTTTAGAGGTTTCCCATAAATGAACGTGCAAGATAGCACAGCATTAAACCGGATTTTGAGGTAATGGAAAAAGCCGGAATTTATGTATGAATAATACGGAATTAACATGCAAACTATAGATTTATCCTCTTTTACTCCCTTCAATTTCGACAAAGGAGCAAGTGTCTTCAAACAAACGCTTTGGTATTTTGTGAATGTATGTTTTGTGCGTGCTTCGTGGAATCCTTTCATGGGAATTAAAATTGGATTATTGAGGCTTTTTGGTGCGAAGACAGGAAAAGGATTATACATCAAAAATAATGTAATCGTTAAGTTTCCCTGGAAATTAACTATCGGAGATAATGTGTGGTTAGGTGAAAATTGTTGGATAGATAATTTGGATTATGTAACAATCGGCAATAATGTATGTATTTCTCAAGGAGCATTGCTTTTAACAGGAAACCACGATTATACAAAATCTTCAATGCCTTACAGAAATGCACCGATTGTGATAGAAGACGGAGTTTGGATAGGAGCAAAAACAGTTGTCTGCTCCGGAGTAATATGTCACAATCATTCTATTTTAACCGTTGGTTCGGTTGCTACTAAAGACTTGGAACCTTATATGATTTATCAGGGAAATCCTGCTGTTGCCATAAGAAAGAGAGTAATAACGGAATAAATAGTTTCCGAATAACCTTTTCGTGCCTTTCGTGGTTCTATTTTCAAAGATTATATCAATCTAACAATGACCATTTCCCTCATCACCACCTGTTTTAATCGCGCAAACACCATTGAACGCACCATACAAAGCGTTATGGTAAGAATAATTAAACAAATAAATATATGAAAAAGAGACTATTCATCACCGTCACTGTACTCATAACCATTACAATTGCCGCCGAAATATATCTCCGTTACTATTGGGGATTTTGCGATACCGTGCTGACACAGGAAAGCAATAAGTTTGAATACATTGCACAACCCAACCAAAACCGGTTTCGTTTTAGAAAACACGTTCGTTACAACGAATATTCAATGAGAAGCGATAAGATTAAACCAACCGATAAAATCAGAATTTTAGGATTCGGAGATTCGGTATTAAACGGCGGAGTACAAACAGAGCAAGATTCACTGGCTACTTCAATCATAGAAAACAGTTTAACTCAAGAATACGGAGAAAATATCAGATGTTTAAACATTAGTTATGGCAGCTGGGCGCCCGATAATTGTTTTGCCTATATGCAAGAGTATGGCGATTTTGATGCAGACTTGATACTTTTAGTCGTCAGCAGTCATGATGCACACGACAATATGGATTTTCGGAAGGTTGTAGATGTTCATCCGAGTTTTCCGTCCAAACAATATCTGTCTGCCATCTATGAATTGATACACAGGTATCTTATTCCACGCATTACAAAAAAGAAAACCGAAGAAACAGACCACATTGTCAAGGGAAAAGTATTTAATTCGGGATTTCTTTCATTTCACAACTATACACAAGAAAAGAAGATTCCATTACTCGTTTATTTACACCCCGATAAACAAGAAATTCTTGATGGTAAATATGATTATCAGGGTGACGAAATTATAAGATTTTGCCAGAACAATAATATTCCTTTAATAAAAGGTCTGATGTACGAAGACGTATCCTGCCTTAGAGATGGCATACATCTGAACGAGCATGGGCAGCGTGTTTTAGCTAATGTATTGCTACCTGAAATCAAAAGGTTTTTAAATACTCAACGATAGAGGAATAAAATATAACAATGACCGTTTCCCTCATCACCACCTGCTTCAATCGCGCAAACACCATTGAACGAACCATACAAAGCGTGCTGTCGCAAGACCATAACAATGTGGAGTATATTATTATTGACGGAGCTTCTATCGACGGGTCGGCAGAAATTATCGGACGCTATTCCGACAGAATTACACACTTTGTTTCGGAGCCGGATAACGGCATGTATGAGGCTATCAATAAAGGTATTCGTTTGGCGTCGGGAGATATTATCGGTTTAATTCATTCGGATGACGAATTTTACTCAACAACAATACTGTCGAAAATCGTTACGGTTTTTGAGCAAAGCGGCGCGGATATTATTTATGGAAACGGTATTTTCGTGGATATGTACAATCCTCGGAAAATCATTCGCAACTGGATTAGCGGAAAATATAAGCGAACAAAGGTAAAACAGGGCTGGTTGCCTCTGCATCCTACGGTTTACGCAAGGCGAGAGGTATTTGAACAGTGCGGTTTATACGACGAATCCTATAAAATTGCCGCCGACAGCGATATGCTGGTACGCATGTTATACAATCATCATTTTAAAGTTTATTA
>JAISRS010000251.1 GCA_031273485.1 Prevotellaceae bacterium | reverse complement strand
CAGAATGCCAAACGAAACATGTATCAGAGCACGTACGATACGTGCGTGAAGTACGAAGGCGCATACGGACATATTCCCGCTTTCGTGGACGCGGTAGGCGAACTGCGCGACATCCTGGGTGTGATTGACGAAGAAGCCCTTCGGCAGACGGACACCACATCCAAAGGCGCTTCGCAAACCAAGAACGAACTGGAAACAAAGATGGTGCTAACCGCGGTAACGGTCGCCGGTCTGATGTACAGGTATGCCTTCAAGACGAAAAACAACGACCTGCTCGTGAAAACCGGTATCAACAAGCACACGTTTTACCGTTTGCACGACGCCGAAGCGATTGCGACGGCACGCTCCCTCGCTGCCGAGATGAACCGGCACGCGAACGAACTGGAAGCGTATGGCGTGGACAAATCGCTCCGCAGCGAACTGGAACAGGCGATTGCCGACTTTCAGGCGGTGCTTGCCCGGCCGCGCGATGTGATCGTGGAAAAGAAGCAGTACACCGGCAATCTGGCAAAAGCCTTTGCCGAAGCGGATTCCATCCTTTACGACGGACTGGATAAACTGATCGTAAGGTTCAAAACATCGAATGCCGCCTTCTATACCGATTACAAAAATGCACGGAATCTGATTTTGCAGAGCGCACGCAGGAAAGGCGAGAAGGGCGGGGAGGTTTGAAAAAACAATTGAAAGAAAGAGTTGCATAAAAATGCCCGGCCATATTAAAAATAAAGTACAGTGAACGAAATTAAATAAGGACATATGTAAATAGAACACTGATTAAAATATAATTGAGCTAACGCTCTTATTCTCATTATCCGAAATCTGGTAAATTTCACTCGAGGATAAGTTTGCGAAGGTTCACGTCTTCGGGCGTGAACTGTTCGTGCTTATTTGGGTGAAAAGGTTTACCAGAGCCAAGGATAATAAATAAGCAATTCACGAACAGTTTCACGCTTTTTTTGTGCGGTTGCAGTTGTAGATCAATAGATAAACAAAGTATTAGATAATAATAAATTAAAATGCAAGTATCATGAAAATGTATTCAAAACAAATGCAACCTGCGCTTATATACAGCGCGGGAGCAATGGAGACCGGAGACCATTCAAAAAACGGGGCGAGTCCGAAAAGCCACATGAGTAGGGGAAATACAATAGCACGATGTTCATTCTTGTTAATATTTGCATTGCCAATGCTGCTTATGCAAACAAGTTGTAAAAATGATGGCACAAAAGATGATGCAAACAACTCTGTAAACTCCACAGAAGAAGTTAATAAAGATTCCGGGAATTTGGAAGAAGATTATACTGCTTGGTTTCAGTTACGAGGAAAATATGTAGAGCATTTTAATTTGAAAATTGCAGAAGTAAACGTAGATAAGTATACCTATGATGGTAGTTTTAGAACTGAGGATTTAGTTGTCGCACTCGTCGAAAATCTGACAGATAAAGAAAGAGGAGGATTTTTCATTATGAGGGATGTCTATTTTCCTGTTGCATCTATTGACGAAGAAATTGCAGTATTGGAAAATATTGCACTGCAAATGAAGAATGAAATACGAAAATATAATTGTCAACGAAGGTATGTCACTGCTTATGGTATAACAATTACCTTTCATTTCTCTTCAGAGAGTAATTGGGATGAAATTCAGATTCTTTATTCTTCTGACAAACATGTTGTGAGTATCAAACCAGACTATTTGATGAATTACATTCAAGGATTGAAAGATTGTAAACAATATATCATTGATTTTAAAGCAGGAAAATGGAGTAATAAATGATTAAATAACAATAAATTAAATGTAAGTATCATGAACGAGTATTCAAAACAAATGCAACCTGCGCTTATTTACAGCGCAGGAGCAATGGAGACCGGAGACCATTCAAAAAACGGGGCGAGTCCGAAAAGCCTGATGAGTAAGGGAAGTAATCATATAATGAAAATGAAATAGCTATGGATACAAAGAAATGCCCCTTTTGCGGCGAAGAGATTTTGGCTGCGGCTAAAAAATGCAAACATTGCGGCGAATGGTTAGAAGAAGAAGCGGACGTTGAAATACCGGAAGAGAATAACGCTGACGATAGCAAATCATTCAGTTTTGACGGCAGGGGATATGCTCTTATTTATGCAGGTATTGGTTGGGCTTTGTTCCATTTTGGAAGTTGGCATTTGGTTTTAGGCAAAAAATTATCTTCAATGCAGCAATTTTTTTCTTCAATGGAAGAATTTTTATCTTTCGGAAAATGGAAAATGCAAGACTTCATTGTGGAAGATTGTACTATTCTTATTCGTATTAATGAGAAGTATTACGGATTTGTAACAGATAATCATTTTTTTGACTCTCCTTTTATTCAATGGGGGATGCTGGCAATGGCATTAGGCGCATTTTATTATGCAATAAAAGTGTTAATCTTTGGGAATGATTAATGATTAAAATAGATTATAATGAAAAAAATAATTTTATTTGGATGGATTGCTTTTGTCGGTCTTTTGGTATTTCAGAGTTGCGCAAACAATGACGAGCAACTGAAAAAAGAAATCGTTGGAACCTGGTCGTATTCTACTACTGACGAAAGCGAAGAAGATGGGGTTTCGACTATCATTTCGCTTAATGGTACGAGTGTTTTTAACGCTAATGGTGCCTGTAGCGATAATGGAATAATGACTGTAATATTTATTGACGATGAAGGCGACAAAAGCATGTTGAAATACAGGTGTGAAGCAAACGGAAAGTTTGAAATAAAAAAATCGCATATCATTTACGATTACAGTTTGGAGAACATTGCAATAACATTAATCCAGGCAGATGATGACGACATTACCGATTTGTTTTCCGAACTTTTTAATATTCAGCAGGCAAAACACTTGATGGTTGAAAATAACCGGGAAAAAATTCTTGAATTGAACGAGAAAGTTCTGAAAACAGAAAATGAATTTGAAGGCGAAAAAGAAACGATTACGCATATTCGTCAATCGAAGCAAACAACAGAAAATCAATCTCAATCCACGACAAACAATCTCATCACGCGAACTTCTATTGCGGGTATTGAAATTATAGGTAAAACTCTCAAAGAAGTAAAACCAAACATCAACGATGCATTGACTTGGGAATATATTGAAGAAGAAGATTCGCAGCCCGAAAGTTATTTGATAAAAAATGGTGAACAAAATCTCTTGCGATTTTATATTTATAACGGAAGATTTTCGGCAATGGAAATTTACGATCCTTCTTTGTCCACGGCAGACGGATTGCATGTTGGCAGTACTGCGGGAGATATTTTGAAATAATATCCCAACGCAACCGTTGGAAATGCGGAATTTGGCGAATATACGGAAATCAACGGCATACTCTATGTTTTTGATTCCAATTGGGAAAAAACTGTTGGCGATTATTCCCATGGCGAATATTCTTCAATCGTAAATAAAGGGATACAAATCAGGGCTATTTTTCCCGTAGACGCTGGGGAATGATAGGTGATATTTAATTGGGGTGCTAATTAATAGCAATTTTAATGTAAGCATTATGAAACACTATTTAAAACAAACGCAACAGTACGCTGATTACAGCGCAGGAGCAATGGAGATCGGAGACCATTCAAAAAACGGGGTGAGTCCGAAAAGCCTGACGAGCAGGATGAACTTTTTATTAGTATGCTTGTTGCTGCCGATAAGTTTGTCGGCGCAAGTTAAATTGGCAGAGTCAAAAGTAGCTAAGCCCGAATTGCCGGAATGGTGGGAAGTAAAAGACATTATCTTTGCGCCTTACGATAGCTCGTATTATCAGATAAAACAAACATACCCAAGTCTGGAAGCTCACAAAAAATATATTGGCCAACAATTGTATTGTCCTCTTTATGATATTAATGATATTAATACTTTTAATTATAGTAATAAAATCGTAGGCAATAGTAATACACATCTTGGCAATAAACATGTTGGCAATAAATATTACACAATAATTGATGTTTTAAGCATTAATGGACAGCAAGCTGACAATATTTATGGTGAAATTTCAAGATCAGATCGTTATCAAAGTGGGAATTATCAAGCTATTCATGGAGGTCATGTATATTATGTTGACAAGGACTCTGTTCCATGTTATGTTTTGAAAGAAACCGAAAGTGGCGATATATTTTACACTGGATTTCCTGAAAATTTTCTTTTGGTAGGCGGTTTTGTAAAGATTCAGCAAGAATTTATCGGACAAAATTTTATTGAATACACAAATGCAGCAGGAGTCTACAAAAAATGGAAGTGTACCGATGTTGTGTTGACAACAGATGCTATGGTTGACCGCGAATATTATGGCTTAGGTTTTCCTTTTCGCATTATCCTTGTATTTCAAAACGCGGATGATCCTGAGAAAATAATAGAAAGAGACCACCGCCGTCAAAATAATATCGGTAGATGGGTAACTGAAATTGCGCATAATGAAATGCAGGAGAAGATATTAGCTGGAGAAGCAGCGAGAGAAAGGGCTAAAAAAGAAAAAGAACAGCAAGAGGCAAAGGAAATTGCCGCCCACAGGCAGCAACTTGCGCAAAAGGAAGCCCAAAGAAAGCAAGAATTAACGGCAAAATACGGTGCTGCAACTGCCACTAAAATACTGGCAGGCAAATATGAAATTGGAATGAGCAAAGCAGTATGCAAGGAAATTGCAGGCTACGCAGCAGTAATAGACAAAACGGCAACCACCGAAACATGGAAAATCAGCAATATTTGGGTTGAATATGCTACTTATCTGTACTTCAACGGCGACAAATTGGCAAGAATAGTAAATTATTAAAATTAGAAATATGAAAAGAATAATTGCATTATGGCATTCAGGCAATAAAGGTAAAACACGTACTTTAATAGAATTAGGTAACTTGTTATTGTCTGATGAATCTTGTATTATTGTAGAAAGTTTGGTGGGGAAGAATGACAAATTACCTGAAAATAAAGATTTCATACTGATAGTTAAATTGTATGACAAAGTAATAGTAGGTATAGACTCTGTAGGAGATCCTGGGTGCAATTTAAAAAACAGGTTGAAAGAGATGATTGATAAACACAATGTTGAATATTTATTTTGTGCAACAAGAACAAGAGGAGAGACCGTTTCTGATGTATATGATATTTCAAATGCAAGGGATTATGAAATCCTTTGGACTTCCACATATCACAGCGACAGCGAAACGGATATTGACTTTTTCAACAAATTGAAAGCAAAACACTTGTTTGATTTGTTAATTGAATTGATAAATCAAACAAAGTAATAGCATTGAAAAATTGAGTCAGAGCAGAAGACGGTTAGAGTGTAATCCTCTTGACCGTTTTCTTTTTGCCTGAAAAAAAGGAATATGCAAACTTAACAATCCCGTTTTTCGGCAATAAAGATCATCCTCTGGACGAAAATCTTTGCGGTCGTGTTTTTGACCTTTTCGGAATTTGCCATCATGGTTTGGGCATCTTCATAGCCCTGTCCGCTGTACTTTCTATCACAAGAGAAAATCGCCTTTGTTTTTGAAACAGTCATCATTAATTGAAAAAATAATTTTTATCTTTGCGAAATAATCTTATCAGGTTTATTTATGAAAAAGAAAATCTTTATCACATTCTTATCTGTCCTCGCACTGGCGGGATGCAGGGAAGACGAAGCAGCCTCACCACAAATTGCCGGAAAACTTGTCGGTTGTTGGGTCTTGCCTCAATATGAGGATGGCACAAACGGAAATACAGTCATCTCCTATCAGCGGGCTGATGCTTTGAATGGAAACGCTGAAGGCATTCGGTTTTTGAACAGCAGCACACTCATTGAACGCAAAAATGCAGGGTCCTGCGGTACGCCTCCTATCTTTTATGATGATTTTGAGGGATCTTACCGGTGGATAAACGAACGTACCGTTAGCATTGATGTCGCCTTTTGGGGTGGTATGGATAAACAAACCTGGAATATTATTTCGCTCACTGACACAACGCTGAAAATCGAAATCCTGGCGCGTGATATCTCATACAATGAACAGGCGCAGACGTTCAACACAGCGGGTATTTACTGATACATCCTGCCGCGCTGTATAAAAAACGGTCGGCAACGGTTGACTGCCGACAGAGATAGAAATAAATTATAAATCATTCCGAGAGGAATATAAGAATGAATAAAAAAACTATACATACACGAACAGCACGCCGTTCACCAACTGAACCCGTTCTGTTTTCAGATATGGAGGGGGCGGCGTATCTTGTTTATTGTGCTAAAATTTTGATTACCTTTGTATTTTAAAAATTAAGATATGCCCGAACAACAGAACATAGAGTACAAGCAAAGCTGGCACGACGACTACCTCAAATGGGTATGCGGCTTTGCCAACGCACAAGGCGGACGAATTTTTATCGGGAAAGACGATGCCGGGAAAGTCGTTGGATTGGAGGATTATAAAAAACTGATGGACGAGATTCCCAACAAAATCAAAAACAATATGGGAATTACTGCCGAAGTCAATCTCGTGCAGGACGGCGACAGGCATTTTATTGAGATCATCGTACAACCTTATTCCGTACCGATTTCCCTGCGTGGAAGATATTACTGCCGCAGCGGAAGCGTTAAACAGGAGTTGACGGGAGCGGCTTTGAACGAATTTTTGCTCAAGCGTTCCGGTCATACCTGGGACGATGTGATTGATGAGCGTGCTTCGTTTAACGATATTGACGAAACAACAATAAAAAAGTATTTGCGGAAAGCGGAAGAAACGGGTCGTTTGCCTGATGTTGACGGACTTTCCACGCCCGAATTATTGGAAAAACTGAGACTTGCAAAAAACGGACAACTCAAACGCGCTGCAATCGTGCTGTTTGGCAAAGACCCCGGCAGTTTTTATCCGAATATTTTCGTTAAAATCGGCAAATTTGAGAATGATGATTTCACAATTCGTTTTCAGGAAGTGGAAGACGGCAATATTATACAGATATTAGACAAGGTTTTACGTACACTCGACCACAAGTTTCTGATACGCAATATCTCGTTTGAAGGAATGAATCGCATTGAAGCGCTTGAATATCCGGTTCCCGCATTGCGCGAAATGTTGCTTAACGCGCTTATTCACAGAAATTATATGGGTGCGCCTACGCAAATTCGTGTTTACGAAAACAAACTTTTTATTTGGAACGACGGCGGTTTGCCCGAAACCATCACTTTGTCGCAGCTCAAGCAGCTACATTCTTCGCACCCGCGCAATCCGATACTTGCAGAAGCCTGTTTTCGCGGCGGTTACATTGATTCATGGGGAAGCGGGATTATGAAAATCATAGACTCCTGCAAAGCGGCAGGATTGCCCACCCCTGAAATGAACGAAAAAGAAGGCGGTTTTATCGTAACACTTTTCAAAGATATTTATTCTGAAGAAGAATTGCAGAAACTTGGACTTAATGCACGACAGATTAAGGCGGTGTATTATGTTAAAGAAAAAGGAAAAATTACCAACAGCGAATATCAGGAAATAAATGAAATATCAAGAAGAACTGCAACTTATGAATTGACCGAATTGGTTGAAAAATATAAAATTTTCGACCAACTCGGAGCAAGCGTCGGAACTTATTATGAAATTGGATAAGCGCGCAAAAAGCGCGCAATGCGCGCAAAAAGCGCGCAAAATGACAGTTGCCGGAATGCATTTGTCTTCATAATATCCTACTATTCAATTCTTACGGAAATTCCGGCATCGCCCCGTTCTGCGTACAGACAAAAGCCGACACATCCACTGCCGATAATGCGTTTTTTGAAGAAATATACCTGCAAACGTTTGCGGGAACGTTCCAAAATCTGCAAACGTTTGCAGGGAAAACAAAGTGCTTGCGGTTTGAGGGAAAGTGGTGCCTTTGCATAAAAAACAGTATGGCAAAAATAACTGTACAAGGTTTTATCACCTCTAAAATAACATGCATACAGATAGAACAGCCCCGTTTACACCATAAGCGTAAAAGCCATTGACCTTGTTGCCCGCATTGCCGAAAAGGTAGGCGAGTTGAAAGGGTCGGGTGTTTACAACCGCAATTTGCGTTTGCGGAGAATCAATCGTCTGCGTTTCATTCAGTCGTCGTTGGCGTATTTGAAGGTACAAAGTTAATTCACGCAGGAGCAAATCATCAATTCGTGCCCGGACTTGTTACCGATTTGTTTGCCTGGGCGAAAAAGTCAGATACGCATCCACTAATCAAAAGCTCCATTTTGCATTTTGAAATAGAATTTATCCATCCTTTTACTGACGGCAATGGAAGAATCGGACGACTGTGGCAAACGCTTGTTCTCTCGCGATGGAACGAACTTTTTGCGTGGTTGCCTGTCGAAACCGTTGTTTATGAAAATCAACAGGGCTATTATG